>JAHZHS010000160.1:0-696 GCA_019420135.1 Oscillospiraceae bacterium
GAACGCCCGGGACAGCGGCACCGTCTACATTTACGCCCACAGCGAGGGGGAGACCCTGACCATCGCGGTCACCGACGACGGCTGCGGCATGCCGCCGGAGATGGTGGCGCGGATCAACAGCCCGGAGCCCAAGATCCTGGAGGGGCATCTGGGGCTGTACAACATCAGCTGCATATTGAAACTGTACTACGGCGGGGCGTACGGCCTGCGTGCCACCAGCTATGCGGATGTGGGCACCACCGTTACTATACGGCTGCCTGCCCGGTAGGAGGAACCTCATGCTTAAAGTCGTGCTTGTGGAGGATGAACCGCTGGTGCGCCAGGGCCTGGCGCTGGCGGTGGACTGGGCCTCGATGGGCTGCGTGGTGGCGGGCGAAGCCGGCGACGGGGAGGAAGGCTGCCGGGTCATCCGGGAAACCCGGCCGGATTTTGTGCTCACCGATGTGCGGATGCCCAAGATGGACGGTATTGCCATGATCGCTCGACTGCGGGAGGAGGGCTGCACCGCGGAGTTTGTGATCCTGACCGCCTACAGCGATTTTGAGTATGCCCACAGCGCCCTCAAGCTGGGCGTCACCGACTACCTGCTCAAACCCTTTGAGGACGACAGCGAGCTTGAGGCCGCCGTGGACAAGATCCGCCGCCGCCTGGCGGAACGGGTGGGGCGCGCCGCCGGTGATCCGGGCCTGTTCCGCG
>JAHZHS010000160.1:706-2714 GCA_019420135.1 Oscillospiraceae bacterium
CCAAGAGCAAGTATGTGGAGAACGCGGTGGACTACATCCGGCACAACTATGCCGAACGCATCACCATCAATTCCTGCGCCGCGACCATCAGCCTGTCCGAGGGCTATCTGAGCCGGCTGTTCCGCAAGGAAACCGGCTACACCTTCAACGCCTATCTGGCCGCCTACCGCATCCATGTGGCCATGCGGCTCTTGCGGGATCATCATATGAAGGTTTACGAGGTCGCCTCGCAGGTGGGCTATACCGATACCGCCTATTTCAGCACCCAGTTCAAAAAGGCGGTGGGCATCTCCCCCAGCGAGTACCAGGACCGGTGTGAATAATACGCTGCCGCCTGTATACATCCGCGCCGTGCGTTCGCGCACGGCGCATTTGTTTATCTCAAAATAGCAATAAATGCACAAAAATAAATACAAAAGAGCATAAATACAGGCTAAGTTGTCGGATTTACAAAGAAAATGTCAGGGTTATGGCGTTTTCAACAACCGGTTCCGGATTTTATAATAAAGACAGCGAAAGGACGTGGCGCTCACGTCCAGTTCAAAGAAAAGGAGAGACGAACAGATGAAACGGTTTCTTGCCCTGGCTTTGGCGTTGACTGGTTCTGAGCCTGGCCGCCTGCGGCGGCAACACCCCCGCGCCTGGTTCCGCCCCAGCTGGCGGTTCCACCCCCGCGTCCGAGCCGGCGGGCGATGACGGCCCCTCCGGCACCGTGGTCGTATACAGCCCCCATGACGCTGACCCGCTGAACGACGGCGTGAACATGTTCATGGAAAAATACCCCAATATCCAGGTCGAAGTGGTGGCCGCCGGTACCGGCGAGCTGTGCAACCGCATCAAGGCTGAGAGCGCAGCGCCCATCGCCGACGTGCTGTGGGGCGGCGGCGCCGACAGCCTGGCCGCTTTCAAGGATTACTTTGCTCCCTATGAGTGCGCCAACGATGAGTTCATCGACGAGGCCTACAAGGATAAGGACGACCTGTGGATCGGCGAGAGCCCGCTGCCCATGGTCATCTTCTACAACAAGGAGCTGCTGGAAAAAGACGGTATGCCCATTCCGCAGTCCTGGGAAGAGCTGGCTGATCCTATCTACAAGGGCAAGAACGCCTACTGCCTGCCCTCCAAGTCCGGTTCCGCCTACACCCATCTGTGCACCATGCTCTTTGCCCACGGCGGCACCGAGGATGGCTGGCAGTTCATCGAGAAGCTGTATGAGAACCTGGACGGCAAGATGGTGGACTCTTCCGGCAAGTGCCACAAGATGGTGGCGGACGGCGAGTTCTACATCGGCCTGACCCTGGAAAAAGCTGCTGTTCAGTACGCCGAGGACGACAGCGTGGGCTTTGTATATCCCAGCGACGGCACTAGCGCGGTGCCCGATGGCGTGGCCCTGATCAAGGGTGCTCCCCATGAGGAGAACGCCAAGCTGTTCATCGATTTCGTCACCAGCAAGGAATGCCAGATCGCTCAGGCCGAGCGTTGGGGCCGTCGTCCGGTCCGCAGCGATATCGAGGTGGGGGCCGGCATGGCCAAGCTCAGCGATATTGCCCTGGTGGATTACGATTTCGACTGGGCCGCCAATAACAAGGAACTCGTTGTGGAGAAGTTCAACGACATCATGGTCGGCTGAGCTTTCCCGGCAGCAGCGTAATCCATGGCGGGGAGGCGTGCAAGGCGGTCTCCCCGCCATTCTTCAAATCTACGAGAGAGGGATGTCCACATGAGCCATACTGTCACCATCCAGGACGCCATCAAACGTTATGGCGACTTTCAGGCGCTGAACGGCGTCAACCTGACCATCAACCCCGGGGAATTCTTCACCCTGCTGGGCCCATCCGGCTGCGGCAAGACCACCCTGCTGCGCATGATCGCCGGTTTCAACACGGTGGACGGCGGCGAGGGCCGCTTTGACGAAAAGGTCATCAACAACCTGCCCGCCCACAAACGAGACATCGGTATGGTGTTCCAGAACTACGCCATCTTCCCGCACCTGACGGTGGAGGAGAAC
>JAHZHS010000160.1:2724-3863 GCA_019420135.1 Oscillospiraceae bacterium
GCCTACGGCCTGAAAGCCAAAAAGGTGCCCAAGGGCGAGATCGACCGCCGGGTCAAGGAAGCGCTGGAACTGGTGCAGATCGAAAACCTGGCCACCCGCAAGCCCAATGAGCTGTCCGGCGGCCAGCAGCAGCGCGTGGCGCTGGCCCGCGCGTTTGTTATCGAGCCGGCCCTGCTGCTCATGGACGAGCCCCTGTCCAACCTGGATGCCAAGCTGCGAGTGCAGATGCGCACCATCATCAAAAAGCTGCAGCGCCGCCTGGGCATCACCACCATCTACGTGACCCACGATCAGGAGGAGGCCCTGGCCATCTCCGACCGGATCGCCGTTATGCAGAGCGGCAACATCATGCAGGTGGGCACGCCGGAGCAGATCTACAAAAAGCCGGAGAATCCCTTTGTAGCGGGCTTCATCGGCGTATCCAACTTCATCGACTGTCAGGTAAGCGAAAAGGGCGTGCAGCTGGACGCCGAATACACCATCCAGCCTCCGCTGCGCCGGTCCTATACCGGCAAGGCGCTGCTCAGCGCCCGTCCGGAGCAGCTGTTCTTCGGCGACAAGGAGGGTCTGGCCGGCGAGATCACCCTGTCGGTCTTCCTGGGCGACTTTGTGGAGTATGAGATCAAGCTGCACAGCGGCCAGACCATCCAGCTCAACGAGTATACCAAGGACGTGAACGAAGTCCGGCCAGACGGCCAGCAGGTCCGGGTCTGCATGGATCCCGCCAAAATCAGCCTGTATGAGCCGGACACCGGGGAGGTGCTGTCATGCTGAAAAAACGCACCCGCCAACCCATCCGCCTGGACTTCTGGTTCTGGGTCCGGGTGGTGGTGGTGCTGGTGATGCTGCTGTTTTTGATCTACCCGTTCTTTACCCTGATCACACGCAGCTTCTTTTCACCGGACGCCGAGGGCTTTACCCTGGCCAACTACATCCGCTTCTTCACCAAGAAATATTATTACAGCACTCTGGGCCACAGCCTGTTTGTGTCCATCGCGGCCACCGTCAGCACTCTGCTGATTGGCGTGCCCATGGCATACCTGATGACCCGGTACAACATTTTGGGCAAAAAGTACATCCACATCCTGATCATTATGTGTCTGATGAGCCCGCCATTCATCGGCGCCTACAGCTGGATC
>JAHZHS010000160.1:3873-4561 GCA_019420135.1 Oscillospiraceae bacterium
TTCGGCCGGGCGGGGCTTGTCACCAAGATGTTCGCCGCTATCGGCATGAGTACTCCCACCAGCTACGGCAAGATGGGCATTATTCTGGTGTTTACCTTTAAGCTGTTCCCCTATGTGTATCTGTACACTTCCGGCGCCATGGGCAGTATTGACTCCAGCCTGGAGGAAGCCGCGGAGAACCTGGGCAGCAGCAAACTGCGCCGCCTCTTCACCGTCACCCTGCCGGTGATCCTGCCCAGTATTGCGGCGGGCGCCATCATGGTGTTCATGACCAGCCTGGCCGACTTCGGTACCCCCATGCTGATCGGTGAAGGCTATACAGTTCTCCCGGTTCTGGTATATAATGAGTACATGAGCGAGATCGGCGGTAACGCCAACCTGGCCAGCGCCCTATCGGTCATAGTGGTGGCCTGCAGTATGCTGGTGCTGCTGGTGCAGAACCGCGTTGTGGCCCGCAAAAACTATGTGATGACCTCCATGCGTCCCCCCAAGGAAGAACAACTTCATGGCGCGGCCCGGTTCCTGGCCAGCCTGCCGGTCTGGCTGGTTACCTTTATTGGCTTTTTGCCCCAGATCGTGGTGGTGGTCACCAGCTTTATCAAGTGCGATTTCACCGGCTTCAAGAACGAGTTCAGCATCGAGAGCTATACCACCATTGCCCGCCGCCTGTCCACCAACATCCACAACA
>JAHZHS010000161.1:0-2485 GCA_019420135.1 Oscillospiraceae bacterium
GGCAGGGGAGAGGCCGGCTGTTTTTGGCCGCTCTGCGCACCGGGACGAGGAATACAATCAGATGAAGCAAGACAACAAACAAATTATACGAGGCCTGCCGCGCCGGGTGGCGCTGATGGCACTGGACTGTGTGCTGATCACGCTGTCCTACCTGATCGCCATCATGCTGCGATTTGACGGCGTGGATGCCTACCAGCGCATCGGGGTTATCCACACCATGACGCCGTGGATGCCCTATATCCTGCTGATCTACCTTCTGGTATTCTGGTTCGGCGGGCTGTATGAGATCCTGTGGGAATACGCAGGCATGCGGGACCTGGCCAGACTGACACTGCTGTCGGGTCTGGCAACCGGCATTATCATGCTGGTCGACCTCATGCTGGACGGTGTGCTTTACCGTACCGTGCTGGTGCTGGGGGCGGTGTTCAACGTTGCCTTCGTGGGCGGCATCCGGCTGTTCTGGCGTCTGGTGCGAAGCCTTGCCCTGCAGGCCCAGAACCGCAAGCGGGACCGCCGCCGGGGCAAGCATGCTGTCCCGCTGCTCATCGTTGGCGCCGGAAATGCAGGCGCCTGGGCGGTCAACCTGTGCAAAAATAAAAACCGCAGCTTCGGTGATCCGGTGGTCATCGTGGATGATGACCTGACCAAGAAAAACCTGCGGGTCCAGGGCGTGCCGGTGCGCGGCACCATCTCCGACATTCCCGAGCTGGTGCGCAAGTACCATATTGCCGAGATCGTCATTGCCATCACCAGCCTGAAGGGTGAACGCCTGAGCGAGGTCATCAACCTCTGCAACTCCACCCACTGCCGGGTGCGGATGCTCTCCGATCCCCAGTCGGTGGATGAGAGCGGTAATCCCACTTCCCGGGGCATGGGCCTGCGCGAACTCAACACCGCCGACTTCCTTTCCCGGGACGAGGTGCAGCTCAATAATGCCCAGATCTCGGAATACCTGCATGACAAGGTGGTTCTGGTCACGGGCGGCGGCGGCTCCATCGGCAGCGAACTTTGCCGCCAGATCATCCGCTACCGTCCCCGCCAGCTGCTGATTTTCGACATCTATGAAAACTGCGCCTATGAGCTGGAGATGGAGCTGCGCAACAAGTATGGCCGGGAGCTGCCTATTGTGACGATCGTCGGCTCCATCCGTGACAAGCGCCGCCTGGATGAGGTGTTTGAAACCTACCATCCCTCGGTGGTGTTCCATGCAGCGGCGCACAAGCATGTCCCCCTCATGGAGGTCAGCCCGGCGGAGGCCGTGAAGAACAATGTGTTCGGCACCAAGAACCTGCTGACCTCGGCGGCAGAGCACGACGTCGAGCGGTTTGTGCAGCTGTCCACCGACAAGGCGGTCAACCCCACCAACGTTATGGGATGCACCAAGCGCATCTGTGAAATGCTGATCCAGACCTTTGCCCAGAACACCACCATGAAGTGCATGGCCGTCCGTTTCGGCAACGTGCTGGGCAGTCACGGCAGCGTTATTCCGCTTTTTGAGGAACAGATCAAACAGGGCGGCCCCGTCACCATCACCCATCCGGATATTGTCCGCTATTTCATGACCATCACCGAGGCCGCGCAGCTGGTTCTGCAGGCGGGGGCGCTGGCCAAGAGCGGCAGTATCTATGTCCTCGACATGGGTAAGCCGGTCCGCATCATGGACCTGGCCACGCGGCTCATCCGCTTTTACGGCTATGAGCCCAATGTGGATATCGATATCAAAATCACCGGCCTGCGCCCCGGCGAAAAGCTCTACGAAGAGCTGATGATGGACTCGGAGCAGGACAAGATGATCAAGACCGCCCACGACAAGATCTTTATTGCGCCGCCCATGAAGATTAATCTGGCGGAGTTTTACAGCGAGCTGCAGCAGCTGCAGCAGCATGTCGACAAAAACGACGAAGGAGTTGTGGAGCAGCTGCAGAAGATTGTCCACAGCTATCATCCCAACCGCCGCCTGAACAAGGATCATACGGTCAGCGCGGCCAACGGCAATACCGGCATCCTGGACAAGGCGGAGGTGGCCAAGGCTCTGGCCGAGACCCAGAACACGCCGGACTGACACGGCAGGGAAGGGAGAGAATCCACGTGTATCAGAACTATATCAAGCGCCTGCTGGACTTTGTCCTGTCACTGGCAGCGGTGGTTGTGCTGGCCATTCCCATGGGGCTCATTGCGCTGTGGATCAAGCTGGACAGTCCCGGGCCGGTGATGTTCCGCCAGCGACGGGTCGGCCGCGACCGCACCTACTTCAACATTCTCAAGTTCCGCACCATGCGGGGGGACACCCCTCACGATGTCCCCACTCATATGCTGAAGAATGCCGACTCCTACATTACAAAGAGCGGGGCCTTCCTGCGCAAGACCAGCCTGGATGAGCTGCCCCAGATCTATAACATCCTGTTGGGGCAGATGAGTATTGTCGGCCCTCGCCCGGCGCTGTACAATCAGTACGATCTGATCGAAGCCCGGGAGAAGGTCCACG
>JAHZHS010000161.1:2495-4548 GCA_019420135.1 Oscillospiraceae bacterium
GGGCTGACCGGGCTGGCCCAGGTCAACGGCCGGGACGAGCTGCCTATTGATGTCAAGGCCAGATATGACGGGGAGTATGCCGCCCATGTGACCTTCGGCATGGATTGCGGTATCTTTTTCCGTACCATCGGCTATGTGTTCCAGCGCCGGGGTGTGGTCGAAGGCGGAACCGGAGCCATGGAAAAACAGAACAAGGAATGAACCGGGAATTTCTGGAAGAAATTTCCTTCATCAGGGCGGCGCGGCCGAAAGACCGTGCCGCCCTTTTTATGGGGCCCAAAAGCCCGGAAATGGCCTGATCATAGGCAAAATGACGGATGATTGCACCGTGTCTGCGCCGCTGTCGTTTTGCTGCTTTTCCGGCACGGAAAAATTTATACAAGAAAAACCAAAGTGTTTCGTTAAAATATGTTGCAAAAGTCAAGCGGATTGTGTAAAATATACATCAAAGGTATTTGTATTTGGTAAATTTCACAATCATGCGGGCCGGACGGTGCAGGATGGTAAACTGCACAAGAGGACGCATGGGCCGGCTGCGCTGCGGTCGGGCTGTACATTTTGCTAGGTAAGGAGAGGCTGTTATGGCAAACAGGGTATTCCAAAACGTGGTATACCAGATGAAAGACGCAGTGGACCGGGTCGTCGGCGTGGTGGACGAGACCGGCGCGGTCATTTCGTGTTCCGAGCTGGGGCAGATCGGGGAAGTGCGCGAGGGCTTCGCGGCACAGCGCCTGACCTCCGGGGATGCTTTTGTGCGTGATGGCTACGCCTATCACCAGTTCTCCGGGGCGAAACATAACGATTACGCCGTCTTTGTCGAGGGTACCGACACCACCGCTGAGCAGTTTGCATCGATGCTGTCGATCAGCCTGCAGAGCATCAAACAGTACCACGATGAAAAGTTCGACAAGACCAATTTCATCAAGAATGTGGTGCTGGACAACATCCTGCCCGGCGATATCTACGCCAAGGCGCGGGAGCTGCATTTCGTCTCCGATGTGCCCCGGGTGGTGCTTTTGATCCGGGTCACCAGCGGCAACGACATCTCGGCCTACGATGTGGTCAGCGGCCTTTTCCCCGACAAGCAGAAGGATTTCGTCTTCAACATCAGTGAGACGGATACGGTTCTGGTCAAGGAAATCAAGCCCGACAACAATACCCGCGACATGGAAAAGCTGGCGGCATCCATCGTCGATACCCTTTCGGGGGAGCATTACATCAAGGCGGTCGTGGGCATCGGCACCCCCATCGGCAATGTGAAGGACCTGGCTTCCAGCTTCAAGGAAGCGCAGATCGCCATGGAAGTGGGCAAGGTTTTCGATACCGAGCGCCAGGTCATCTCCTATGACCATCTGGGCATTGCCCGCCTGATCTATCAGCTGCCCACCACCCTCTGTGAGGCATTCCTGCGGGAGGTCTTCAAGCAGGACAGCATTGATTCCCTGGATTCTGAAACGCTGTTCACCATCCAGCGCTTCTTTGAAAACAACCTCAACGTCTCCGAGACCAGCCGCGGTCTGTTTGTCCACCGCAACACCCTGGTCTACCGTCTGGAGAAGATCAAGAAGCTCACCGGCCTGGATCTGCGCAAGTTTGATGATGCCATCGTCTTCAAGGTAGCGCTCATGGTCAAGAAATACCTTTCGGCCAATCCTGCCAAGTATTGACTGCACAGCCGCGTCGGTTGTGTGCCCGTTCAACAGGCGTCCCCGGAACACCGGGCGCGCCTTTTGCATTGCTGCCGACAAAACCCGTAGGGTCGGATCTGAAAAAACTGTCGCAAACTGCCAAAACCCGGATACAAGGGGGCAAAAACGATGCAGCGTACAAAAAATTTACAAACTTTCCACAATCGCCCAGCCCGCCGCCAAACGGCGAAGATTTCCCGTAATTACGAGAAAAAGCGGGATTTGTGCGGCAGTTCGCCATCTTGACGGGCAGCCGTGTTGCATGGTAAGCTTATTGAGTATAGCCGCGCCCTGCCTGCGGCAAGAGGATGTAGGAGCCGGGCTCCGGCCCGGACGGATGGACACGGAGCGGCAGGGGACATAAC
>JAHZHS010000162.1 GCA_019420135.1 Oscillospiraceae bacterium
CGAGGTGGAGAAGCTGGCCGGCGGCGACGGTTCCGGCCGTATCCAGCGCTGATTCCTTTTCTTAACTTTCCCGTTTACGGTTTACCTTCCAAAGAAAGAAGCGACGGTGTGCCCGTCGCTTTTTTCTTTGTCTGTCTGCCCGCCGCAATCTTTACAACTCTCCCCCTTGACAACGGCCCTTTCCCGCGGTACGCTGATAGAGCAATCCAGTTAGCCACACCTGACGGCCTGCAAGGAGGACCTTCCATGACGCACTCTTCCAGCCATCTGCGCAGCATGATGCTGTGCGCCCTGTTCGCGGCCCTGACCGCGGTCTGCAGCCAGATCGCCATCCCCACGCCCTGGGGTGTACCCATCAATTTGGCCCTGTTCTCGGTCTATATGGCGGGCACCATGCTGGGGGCCGTAGGCGGTTTTGTGAGCCAGCTGGTCTTTGTAGCCCTGGCCGCCGTCGGCCTGCCGGTGCTGGCCGGCTTTGCAGGCGGGCCTGCCGCCATCTTCGGCCTGACGGGCGGCTATGTGGTCGGTTATGTGCTGGCTGCCCTGGTCGTTGGATTCCTGGCAGGCCATGGCAGACGTACGGTGCCGTTCCTCTGCCTGTACATGGTGGTGGGCTGTGCCGCCTGCTATCTGCTGGGCACTCTGTGGTTCTCCGTCCTGTCCGGCAACACCTTTGCCGCGTCGCTGGCTTTGTGCGTCCTGCCCTATCTGCCCTGCGACATCTTCAAGATTCTGCTGGCTGCCGTGATGACACGGGCCCTTGACCGCCGGCTGACCCTGTCCGGAAAATAACCTGTCTTTTTACCACGAGCCGCAAGAGCCCCCCTCTTGCGGCTCGTGTTTTTCTTGCCAGTTGCTGCGACCGGATGCTATAATGGAGAAAATTCCGGGCACTGCATCGTGCCGGACCGTTGTTTTTCTCTCGTCCAAAGGAGCACCTATGCCAAAGCCCAAAAAGGATCCTTCCCGCTCTCCGGCACAGGCCGCGGAGCGGCAATATCGCAGTCTGCGCAGGCTGTATGCGGTGATGGTGTGTACCCTGTGCATCGCCGCCGTGGTGCTGTGCTCGGTGGCCGCCGGACGGGTGGCCACCGGCAGTCCCGCTGTCAGCCTGGAATTGTTCACGCCTGCACAGCCCGCGCCGGTCACCACCACCCTGACCATTCCCTCGGTGCGCGGCACCGACATTCCCGCTACCATGACGGTGCCCGACAACCTCTCCCCTGATACCGAAACGCCCCTGGTGGTCATGTGCCACGGCTTTACCGGCAACCGGGACGGCGACGGGCATTTCCAGCCCCTGGCCGACACCCTGGCTAAAAACGGCATTGCCAGCATCCGGGTGGATTTTGCCGGCAACGGAGAGAGCACCGAGCCCTTCACTGCCTACACCCTGGAAAGCATCTATGACGATATTGAATCGGCCATCGGCTATATGCGGGACAACTACACCATCGGCGCCATCGGCCTGGTGGGGCACAGCATGGGCGGCCGGGCGGTGAGCCTGCACCTCAGCGATGCCATCGCCGCTGCTGCCCTGTGGAGCCCCGCCAACGGCAACGGCCTGGACGGGCTGGAGTTCCTCAACGACACTCCCGAGGGCCGGGAACTGATGCGAGCCGACGCCACCGAGACGGGAGAATATGCCCTCTCCGGCTGGAATGTGACCATCAGCTCGGACTTCATTGAGCAGATGGACAAAAGCCATCCTGCGGACGGTATCCGCAGCTATTCGGGGGCGCTGCTCCTCGCCTTTGCGGGGGGAGATCTGGACCTGCTGAGCCAGACCACCATCGACGACACCCTCCAGGCGGCTCAGGACCGTGGGACAGACTTTGTCAATCTGTACGGTCAGTTTGAGGACGCCACCCACAACTATGCCGCGCAGTCGGGGGACACGGCGGAAACTGCCGAGATCAGCGCCCGGCTGGAAAACCAGACTGCCGAGTTTTTCATCAGCGCCCTGCTGCCCGAGCAGACAGCCTGACCCAGTGAGAAAGGACATTTCATGAAGCTGATTGCCGTAGACTATGGCGAGGCCCGCACCGGCCTGGCCGAGTGTGATCCCGGCGAGTTGATCGTCACCCCCATCACGCCGCAGATCGAAGAGAAAAGCATGAACAAGGCCGCCCGGGCCGCCGCCGATGCCGCCCTGTCCCGGGGAGCCGGCGCCCTGGTCGTCGGCCTGCCCAGAAATATGGACGGTTCCGAGGGTGCCCGGGCCGCCAAGTGCCGCCGGTTTGCCGCCCGGGTGGCGGATGCCGCCGGGCTGCCGGTCATTCTGTGGGACGAACGCCGCACCACCGTGTCGGCGGCGGCCATCCTGTCGGACAATGATGTGTTCGGCAAAAAGCGCAAGGACCGGCTGGACTCGGTGTCCGCCGCCGTCCTGCTGGAGAGCCACCTGGCCTGGCGGCGCCAGCATCCCGGCGAGACGCCCCCCGATGTGCTGATGCCCTCCCCCGCCGAAACACCGGCGCCCTGATTGTTCCCTTGCTCCATCCGCAGGGGCGGCTGTCCCCTGCCTGCAAAAAACACCGAAACCGGAGGTCTGTACCATGCCCAATGAGAGTATTCCCCGCCATGTCGCCATCATCGTGGACGGCAACCGCCGCTGGGCCCGCCAGCGCATGATGCCCGCCAGCCTGGGCCACAAGGCCGGATTTGACCGCCTCAAGGAGATCACCCGCTATGCCCTGTCCGAGTGCGGCGTCAAGGTGCTGAGCCTGTATGTTTTTTCCACCGAGAATTTTTCCCGCGATGCCAAGGAAGTGGGCTATCTGATGGATCTGTTTGCCAACAACTTCCGCTCCATCGCCGACGAGATGAACGAGCGCAACTGTCAGGTGCTCTTCAGCGGCCGCCGGGACGGCCTGCAGCAGCGGGTCTGCGATGCTATGGATTACATGATGGATCTGACCAAGGACAACACCAGCGGCATTGTGAATTTCTGCCTCAACTACGGCGGCCACGCCGAGCTGACCGACGCCGTGCGGGCCATTGTGAGCGAGGTGCAGGAAGGTACCCTGGACCCCGCTGCCATTGATGAAAAGACGGTGGAGGCCCACCTCTACCGCCAGCTGCCCCCGGTGGATTTCCTCATCCGCACCAGCGGCGAGCAGCGCATCTCCAACTTCCTGCTGTGGCAGGCCGCCTACGCCGAGTTCTACTTCACTCCGGTGCTCTTCCCCGATTTCGATAAGGGCCAGTTTGACGCCGCCCTGGCCGAGTACGCCCGCCGCGACCGCCGCATGGGCGGGGATACCAAGAAGAAGTAACTCCGTCTGCGCAGGGCCCGTCGCATCTGTGCTTGTTGTTTCCCTGCCGTTTATTTGCTTGTTTTAAACAAATCCCCGGACTTTCTCTGTTGCTGCACAGAGAGGGTCCGGGGATTTTTCTTATTTTGCCCGGGAATCCTGTCCCGTACTTCCTGCCAGGCAGGCGGCCAGCATCATGGGCACAAACACGGCGGCCAGGGTCCCGAACAGGTTCACCGCCCAGCGAACCCCTCCCCCGTAGGCCGGGACAAAGGCCGCCAGGGCATAGTCCGCACCGGGGAACACCAGACTCCACGCCATCATGCTCCAGAAACCGCTCTGCTTGATGGCCCGCCAGTTCCGGTTGGAGATGCGCACGCCCATGAGCTGAATGCGGAAAAATCCGTTGTTGTACCCCCGGACGGCGTACTCGTCGTAGTAGGCGGGCAGGGTCTCCTCGGTCATGGCCAGGGCGATGGCCAGCCCGCATCCCAGCAGCGCCATGGCCATGGACCCGCCCTGCTCCAGGCTGGTCAGGACATAGTGTCCCGGCCGGCCGCTGAGCAGATACAGCACAAAGAACTCGGCGCAGATGACCGCCGTCATGGCACCCCACCACAGCAGGTATTTTTTATGGGCGGCGCGCTCCTGCTCCGGACGGCCGCTGGCCAGTTTGAGGGAATCCGCCACCAGTGTGTTCACCTCGCGGAGGTCCAGGCGGGTTTCCGGGGCCAGGGCCTCCCCCCGCAGCAATTCGGTCACCGTCACCCCCAGGGCATCGGCCAGCGGTTCCAGCACCGCAATATCCGGCAAGCTGAGGCCCCGCTCCCACTTGCTCACCGCCTTGTCGGACAGGTGCAGGCGTTCTGCCAGCTGGCGCTGGGTCATGCCCTTCGCCCTCCGGCGTGCTGAGACAAAGGCCGCGAACTTGTTCCGATCTACCATGGTGCTCTCCCTTTCCCGTGGGGATGCGCCGGGCGCTGCCGCGGCCCGGGCCTTCCCTTTTTCTGTCATCAGGATACTCCATCCCCGGTTCCTTGGCAACCGCCTGGCAGTAGAATGTCGGTGATACGGCGTTTTTATTGCTGACAGGCATAGACCGGGGCGGGCTTGCACCGGGTGTTCCGGGCATGCAAAAAGCGACCGCCGCGCCGGAAAAACCGGAGCGGCGGCCGCCGTCAACATCTGAACTTGTCAGGCTGCGAGATTACAGCTCAGCGAAGTACTTGATGGTGCGGACCATCTGGCTGGTGTAGCTGTTCTCG
>JAHZHS010000163.1 GCA_019420135.1 Oscillospiraceae bacterium
GCCCAGTGTTTCCTCCAAAGCATCGGAAAGCTCCAATGGCCCCAGTTCTGCCGCACCGCGGGGCACGGCGCCGCCGGCAAGCTCCGCTGCATTGCCGGAGATCCGTTCCAGGGCAGCGATTCTTCCCGTCATCTGTTCCAGCATGGCACGGGCCACATCGTACACCTCCGGTGTGGTGTTTGCGGCCAGATAGCGCTGCAACGCATCCACAGATCCCTGCAACGTACAGAATCCGCTGGCCATACGGCCACGCAACCCGCCCCGGAGCAGGGCGTATTCCCGCTCCGCAGCAAATTCCTTGTTTTTGGATGCCATTGTTCTGCACCTCCCTCCGGAAAGAACGGGTATCCGGTTCCGGCCATTATCCCCTTACAGGTTGAGCTCCCATCGGATCCGACTGGCCAGCCCCTTGACCAGCTTCATATTGGACAGAGGTTTGTCCGTGCTTTCTCCGAAATATTCACACAGCATTATGTATTCGGCCGTTTTCTGCCTCCAGATTTCCCGGATGGAACGCCCTATGGATTTGCTGATACTGTTGGGCGTGGTTCTGCTCTCCTCCGCCATGATGCGGCACAGCTCGTCCGCTGTCGCCAGTTCATCATGTACCACCAGTTCAAACAGCATCCGGCGCAGATAGGCAGTTCCATCGGCGTCCGTCGGAGCATGCAGCATCTCAAGATACCAGTTGATGTGCGATCTTGCCCGGCGCTCCAGCACAGACGGCGTGTCAGAGGCGACGCAGGCTGCCGCTTCAAACAGGGCCGGCAAGCGATATGGCTTTAGGATAAAGAAATCTGTCCCATATGTCAAGAGTTTGCTGCGCAAGGCATCATTTGGGGTGTACATCGTCACAACGACCGCGGGAGGGTCTTTCAGACAGAGACGGCTGATGCCTGACAGCAATTCGAAAATGCTCATATCCGGCAGCAGCGCATCCACCACCAGAACGTCCGGCCAGGGCCCCTGCCGGAACATATTCAACACGTCGGCCCCATGCGACACAACCGCAAGCACATCGATTTCTGTCTGAACCGAGGCATACAACTTGATCGCCTCGCGCTGCCCACGGTCTGCATCCGCAAAGACGGCCGTTATTTTCGCTCTTTGCCCGGACAGTTTTGTCATAGTCCTTCCTTCCCCCAAGGTCGACATCTTGTGTTTTTCAGGAAATTCCGGTTTCGGGAGAATCCTGGCTCACCCGGGCAGGCTCCCCCATACAATCCTGCGCCACTGCAAGCGCAAGTTCCGGCTCCACGGAGTTTTCATACAGAAAGCGCAACAGATCTTTTGCCGCATTTTCCGGCACCCCGGATAAACAAAAGGTCCCCGTCTTGCCGCTTGGCATCCGTCTGGTACGGAAACGATATCCGCCGTCGCATTCGTCGAGTTCATACCGCACAATACCCGCCTTTTGCAGACCGGGAAGCTCGGAATATTCACGGACGTATACACACCTGATGTTTTCCCTCATGCACGATTCCCCCAGAGATTTCATTTTAAGTACGCACTTTTGTCTTTTCTGCTTTACTGCGTCATAAAATCAATCACAACTATACCGTCCCCGATGCGGAAAAGCAATACTCTTGCGATGGATGATTTTTGCCGTTCTGTGCAAAATATATTTCAAATATTCAATTTTCTCTGTTTTTCGTTGGAAAATTCTGCAAAATTAGTTCCATATTGTTTTGCTTCTTTAATGATCTCTCAGGAAAAGTATTTTTATACAGATTTTTTCGCCCCTGTAACCCCCCGGCAGTGCCACTGATTTCTCAAGCCTTTTCTCTTTCTTTATCCGTCTGCGTAAACGAAAACGCGCCCGTTTGCAAAGGGGATTGCCCCCCACAAAGGCGCGTATCGTCCATATACCGAGACCCCCGAAAGGTCACTACCCTTGCTCCATCTGCCGGATGGGATTCACTGCCGCTTTTTTTCTTCCTTGCGGCGCAGGCGTGCCTCCATGCGCGCTTTCTGGTGTTCCCACTTTTCCAGCGTTTCCGGGCGCACCGCTTCCAGGCAGCGGGCAAAGTTCCAATGCAGTCCGTCCCGCCGGGACAGCTTGAACCGCAAAAACCAGGGTCCGTGTTTGGGGCATCCGGCCTCGGTATAATAGCCGGTATTGCCACGCTTGAGCCAGATCTCCCCTACCGACAGCGCAGCGCCGCACAGCGGGCAGTTGACCGAACAGAGGGCGGGATCGTTTTTGTAGTCATCATGCTCCAGCCGGTCGCGGAAAATCTGCACATCATAGTAGCTGGATGCCGGATCGGTCAGCAAAGCTTCCTGAAGCATCTGTTCCTCCGTGGGATAGGCGCGCAGGGCCTCGGCCAAGGGAAGCAGGCGGCAAACCTTGACAGTATACAGGGCATCCACCAGGGCATTATGGAAAGCCTGATCCTTCTCAATGCCCATCCGGTCGACGACGCTTTCCAGCGTCATGCCCTCCCCCTCTTTGCGGGGGTAGCTTTCCAGAAAGACTCGCTGCAGATCATACCACTTCGCCGGCCAGCGCTCGTCCAGTCCGCAGAGAAAAAGGTTCTGCTTGAGTACCGGCACATCGTCGAGGCCCCACTCGGCAAAGCAGGCATCGGGACCGGCCCAGCGGACAAACTCCGCCAGGCCCTCCGCAATGGGCACTCCCGCATCAATTTCCCCTTGGGACAGACCGGTCACCTTTGCAATGTGATGCTGCAGCTTGCGGAAAATGCGCGGGCGCAGCGTCATGTCAAAGGTATCCAGGATATCGCCGCTCTCATTAATACGGACCGCGCCGATCTGGATGATTTCCCCCCGCAGCGTCAGCTCGGTGCCGTGATACCGGAAGGTTTTGGGCTGATACCCGATGTTCCATTCCAGGTCAAAAACGATCAGGTTCAACCCGGTTCCTCCTCTTCCAAAATGAATTTTTCCACTGCCAGGCCGACGCCGTCGTGGTCGTTGTCCGCCGTGACATAGTCGGCTGCTGCCTTGACCGGCGGCACCGCATTGCCCATGGCAACGCCCATACCCGCATACTGGATCATGGGCAGATCGTTCCAGCCGTCGCCGCAGGCCATGAGATTTTTGTCAAACAGTCCCATGGTGCGCAGCAAAAGCGCCAGGGACACCGCTTTCTCCACCCCGAGGGGCATCGTCTCAATAAAGAACGGCTGAGAGCGGTAGATGGACAGTTTGCCTGCAAACCGCTGCTGCATCAGCTCCTCGGCATGGGGCATGCGCTCCGGATCGCCCACCAGCAGAAACTTGTTGACCGGGAAGGTCACAGCGCTGGCAAGGTCATCCACTTTACGGGCAGGGATACCGTTGATCCGGGCCTCCTCCTGTACATAGGGATTGTCCGGGTCCTCGGTCAGAATGCCCTGGGCATCATAGGTCAGAGCCACAATGCCTGCCTCGTGGGCAAACTCGCACACCGGGCCCACCAGCTCCGGCGGAAATGCATGCTGCACCAGCGTCTGGCCGGTTTTGCAGTCGACGATCCTTCCGCCGTTATAGCTCAGGATACAGCCGCCGTTTTCCGCCAGATCCAGCTGCTCGGCCAGCGGCTGCACCCCCACCGTGGGGCGTCCGCTGGCAAGGACGATCCGCACCCCCTTTGCCGCAGCCTTGCGCAGAGCCGCTTCGGTGCGCGGCGTGATCTGCTTTTTGCTGTCGGTCAGTGTGCCGTCCAGGTCCAGTGCCAGAACTTTATACTGCATGTTTGATCACATCCCAATCCCCGTCTTGAAACAAATATGGGTATATTCTACTGCAAAATGCCGCACAGTGCAATCCTGTGCGAAATTGTGTTGACTTTCCCCTGACCGCGTGATATAGTATTTACCAACATAAGGGAGTAGCTGGCGTGGCATCCCCCACGCAACATTGCCAACATCTTGGACGGGATCCCTGTCCTGGCTTTGTTTTAATCAGCGAGACTTATCTGTACGCCTTGGCGCAGATAAGCCTCGCTTTTTTGTTGCGCCGGCTTCTCCCCTGTGACATCAGGAGATTTTGCAAACGAATAAAGCGAGGTTTTGCGGCATGACTTTTGTTGACCTGTTCCTCATCGGCATCGGGCTGTCGATGGATGCCTTCGCGGTGTCCATCTGCAAGGGGCTTTCGGTGCGCAGGCTGCGGCTCTCCCACGCCCTTTTGTGCGGCATCTATTTCGGCGGCTTTCAGGCGCTGATGCCCACCCTGGGGTATTTTCTCGGCAGCAGCTTTTCCTCCCTCATCTCCCGCGTGGGATACTGGCTGGCGTTCATCCTGCTGGCCCTCATCGGCGGCAACATGATCCGGGAGAGCTTTGGCGAGACCGAGACACTGGACGATGACTTCGGCCCCCGGGCCCTGCTGCCCCTGGCTGTGGCGACATCCATCGACGCACTGGCCGTGGGTGTCTCCTTTGCCGCGCTGGATGTCGCCATCCTGCCCGCCGCCTGTCTGATCGGTGTGACCACCTTCGTCTGCTCGGCACTGGGCGTCAAGATCGGCGCCGTGTTCGGTGCGCGCTTCCGTGCCGCCGCGGAACGGGCGGGC
>JAHZHS010000164.1:0-802 GCA_019420135.1 Oscillospiraceae bacterium
CGACTTCGACGGCGACCAGATGGCTGTCCACGTGCCCCTGTCCGCCGAGGCCCAGCGCGAAGCCCGCATGCTGATGCTGGCTTCCGGTAACCTGCTCAAGCCCTCTGACGGCGAGCCCGTCACCGTGCCTACCCAGGATATGATCCTCGGTTCCTACTACCTGACCATGGTCAACCCGGATGATCCCGGCCACGGCAAGGTCTTCCGCGATGAGGCCGAGGCTCTCATGGCCTACTCCGAGCATATCGTCACCCTGCAGGCGCCCGTCAAAGTCCGCCGCACCATGGTGTTCGACGGCAAGGAGGAGAGCGCCATCGTCGATACGACGGTGGGCAACATCATCTTCAACACCCCCATTCCTCAGGATCTGGGGTACGTGGACCGCACCGATCCCGCTCACAAGTTTGACTACGAGATCGGCTTCCAGGTCACCAAGAAGAAGCTGCCCGACATCATCAGCCGCTGCCTGACCAAGCACGGCACCAAGACGACGGCCATCATGCTGGACGCCATCAAGGCACAGGGCTACAAGTATTCCACCCTGTCGGCCATCACCGTTGCGGTCCCCGACGCCATCATCCCCGATGAGAAGCCGGACATCCTGGCCGCCGCCGACAAGAAGGTCGAGAAGGTCATGAAGCAGTACGGCCGCGGCCTCATCTCTGATGAGGAGCGCTACAAGAAGACCGTCGACATCTGGCTGGACGCTACCGAGCAGGTTTCCACCGCTCTGTCCACCAACCTGAAGACCAACCACCAGCGCAACCCCATCTATATGATGTCCGACTCTGGTGCCCGTGGT
>JAHZHS010000164.1:884-4486 GCA_019420135.1 Oscillospiraceae bacterium
CTCCCGAGGCGCCCGAAAGGGCATGGCCGATACCGCTCTGCGTACCGCCGACTCCGGTTACCTGACCCGCCGTCTGGTCGACGTCTCCCAGGAAGTCATCATCCGTGAGGAAGACTGCCATGCCACCGAGGGCATCTGGGTCCGCGAGATCAGCGAGGGCAATGCCTCCATCGAGAGCTTTGCCGAGCGTCTGATCGGCCGCTACGCCCTCAACGACGTGCTGGATCCCGCTACCGGCGAGCTGCTGGTCTCCAAGGACAAGATGATGGATATGTTCGACGCCGAGAAGATCGAGGCTGCCGGCATCAAGGAGCTGCAGATCCGCAGCGTCATGACCTGCCGCGCCCATGTGGGTGTCTGCGCCCGCTGCTACGGCTCCAACATGTCCAACGGCCAGTGCGTCAAGGTCGGTGAGTCTGTGGGTATCATCGCTGCACAGTCCATCGGTGAGCCCGGTACCCAGCTGACCATGCGTACCTTCCACTCCGGCGGTATTGCTTCCGCCGAAGATATCACCCAGGGTCTTCCCCGCGTTGAGGAACTGTTCGAGAGCCGCCGCCCCAAGGCCATGGCCATCATGTCCGAGATCGCCGGCACCGTCCACATCGACGATACCAAGAAGACCCGTCACGTGGAGGTCAACGGCGTTGACGACAACGGCGCTCCCGTGACCAAGAGCTACATCATTCCTTTTGGCCAGCGTGTCAAGGTCATGGAGGGCGATGTGCTCGAGAAGGGCGCTCTCATCACCGAGGGTCATGCCTACCCGCAGGATATCCTGGCCATCAAGGGCCGCGTCGCAACGCAGGACTACCTGATCAGCGAGGTCCAGAAGGTCTACCGTCTGCAGGGCGTTGATATCAACGACAAGCACATCGAGGTCATCGTCCGTCAGATGATGCGCAAAGTCCGCATCGAGGACGGCGGTTCCAGCGACTTTATCGTGGGCAGCGTCGTGGATAAGCGCGATGTCATGATCAAGAACGAGGAGATCCAGGAGCGCATCGACGCCGGTGAGACCGACCTCAAGCTGGTCCAGGCCAGCCAGGTCCTGCTGGGCATCACCAAGTCCAGCCTTGCCACCGACAGCTTCCTGTCCGCGGCTTCCTTCCAGGAGACCACCCGCGTGCTGACCGAGGCTGCCATCAAGGGCAAGGTTGACCCGCTGTCCGGCCTGAAGGAGAACGTCATCATCGGTAAGCTGATCCCCGCCGGCACCGGTCTGCCGGAGGTCGAGGAGGAGCTGGCCCGCGCCGAGGAAGAGCGCGACGCCAACAACAGCGCCTATGACCACGTGGAGTAATCCTCCCCATCATCCGTAATCAAATCCCGTCCCACTGTGCCCTCCGGCCCGGTGGGGCGGGATTTTTTTGCTTGAGGATGAATCCCTTTCCTTTTTGTGGGAAATGATGTACAATGAATCTGGCTGTGCTGCACCCGGCAAGAGACCAGAGCAGGGGAGCACCTCCGCTGGTGCGGCGTCTCAGCCGCTGTCTATAGTTTACATATCTATATGTAATAAAGTATCTGACAAAAGGAGCGAAACCGAACATGCCTGAAGCACTGAAAGAACGTTCCCAGATCGAGGAACAGTACAAGTGGGACCTGACCCGGATGTACGCCGACGATGCCGCCTGGGAAAAAGCCTTGAATGAGGTGGATGCCGACATCGATGCCATGTCCGCCTATGCGGGCACCCTGAACACCGCCGCCAACATCCGTGCCTGGCTGGATGCCTCTACCGCCCTGGAACGCAAGCTGAGCAACCTTTTCTGCTACAGCTCTCTGCGCCGCAGCGAGGACACCCGCGCCGAGGATGCCCAGCGGATGTACGCCCGTGCCATGGCCAAGTACGTCCACGCCGGTGAAGTCACCGCCTTTGCCGAGCCCGAGATCCTGGCCCTGCCCGAGGATACCCTCAAGGCCATCCTGGAGGACGACCTGATGGCGCCCTACCGCTTTGCCTTCGGTGATCTGCTGCGCCGCAAGCCCCACACTCTCTCCGCTGCCGAGGAGCAGCTGCTGGCCAGCATGGGCGAGGTCCTCTCTGCCCCCGGTGAGATTTCCGACAACCTGCAGGACGCCGACCTGGTCTTTGATTCGGTCAAGGACGGCAAGGGCGAGGATGTGGAGGTCACCGGTTCCAACTATATCCTTCTCCAGTCCTCCGACGACCGCACCCTGCGGGAGAACGCCTTCCGCAGCTTCTACAAGGGCTACCGTCAGCACATCAACACCTTCGGCGCCACCTACTCCGCCAACGTGAAAGCTGCTGTGGTGGAGGCCAAGGCCCGCCACTACGAGTCCTCCCGCGCCATGTCCATGGCAGGGGAGAACATCCCCGCGTCGGTCTACGACAATCTGGTGGAGACGGTGCGTAAGCATCTGCCCGCCATGTACCGTTATGTCGCCCTGCGCAAGAAGATCCTGGGCGTGGACGAGCTGCACTACTACGATGTCTATGCCCCGCTGGTAGCGGACGACGACACCCATTACACCTATGAACAGGCCCAGCAGATGGTGCTGGATGCCGTCAGCCCCCTGGGTACCGAGTACGTCAACCAGGTCAAGAAGGCCTATGCCGACCGTTGGATCGACGTATTCCCCAACCGCGGCAAGAGCGGCGGCGCCTATTCCTCCGGCACCTACGACTCCGATCCCTATATCATGGCCAACTTCACCGGCACGCTGGACAGCGTCTCCACCATCGCCCATGAGATGGGCCACTCCATGCACAGCTGGTACACCCGGCAGCATCAGCCCGCCCAGTATTCCAACTACACCCTCTTTGTGGCGGAGGTCGCCTCCACCGTCAACGAGAACCTGATGATCGAGCAGTTGCTCAAGAAGGAGCAGGAGCCCCAGGCCCGCCTGCGTCTGCTCAATCAGTATCTGGAAAACTTCAAGGGCACCGTCTACCGACAGACCATGTTCGCTGAGTTCGAGCGGGAGGCCCATGCCATGGCCGAGAGGGGAGAGGCACTCAACCCTTCCGCCCTCAATGCCCTGTACCGCCGCCTGATTGTCGACTACTTCGGACCTGAGCTGGTGGTGGATGATGAGGTCCAGTACGAGTGGGCCCGCATCCCGCACTTCTACCGCCCCTTCTACGTCTACAAGTACGCCACCGGCTACTCCACCGCCGTTGCCCTCAGCGAGGCAATCCTCAGCGAGGGCGAGCCCGCTGTCAAGCGCTATCTGGAGTTCCTGTCCATGGGCGGCAGCGTTTACCCGCTGGATGAGCTGCGCCATGCCGGCGTCGACCTGACCACCCCGGCTCCTGTGGATGCCGCTCTGTGCAAGTTCGAGCGCATCCTGGACGACGCCGAAGCCACCCTGGCCCGCATGCAGAACGCCTGAAACCAGCCTTCTTTTGTCAGGATGCCGTCACGGAAAAAGAAAATCTCTGTTTTACACGATTTTTTCGCTGTTTTTTTGTGAATACTCTTGACAAGGCGTGCCGTATCCCTTACAATAATTCTTGCGTCGGTCGGGGCGTATTGCGCCGTTTTTCGGCAGATACACCCGCTTGTGACCGCGCGAATACAGAAGAAAGGAGAAAAGAAATGCCTACTTTTAACCAGCTCGTGCGCAAAGGCCGT
>JAHZHS010000165.1 GCA_019420135.1 Oscillospiraceae bacterium
AGACCTCCTGGGGCAGCACCACCCGCCTCATCGGCGCCATCATCATGACCCACGGCGACGATAACGGCCTGGTCGTGCCCCCGGCCATCGCCCCCATCCAGGTGGTCATCGTCCCCGTTGCCGCCCACAAGCCCGGCGTACTGGAGAAAGCCCGGGAGCTGGCCGAGAGCCTGAAGAATGTGGCCCGGGTCAAGCTGGATGACAGCGACAAGGCCCCCGGCTGGAAGTTCAGCCAGTGGGAGATGAAGGGCGTGCCTCTGCGCATTGAGGTCGGCCCCCGTGACCTGGAGCAGGGCCAGTGCGTGCTGGTCCGCCGGGACAACCGGGAGAAGCAGTTCGTCAAGCTGGAGGATCTGCCCACCGCCATCCCCGCCGCCCTGGAGGCCCTGGCCAAGGCGCTGTACGACCGCGCCCTGGAAAACCGCGAGGCCCGCACCTTTGCCGCCACCACCATGGACGAGGTGCTGGAGCTGGTCAAGACCAGGACCGGCTTCATCAAGACCATGTGGTGCGGCGATGTGGCCTGCGAGGAAGCCATGAAGGAGAAGGCCGGTCTGTCCAGCCGCTGCATGCCTTTCGCCCAGGAACATCTCTCCGATGTCTGCCCCATCTGCGGCAAGCCCGCCAAGACGATGGTCGTCTGGGGCATCGCCTACTGATCGACGCCGGTGCCGTCCGCTGACCGGATGTCCGGGTCACCGTACCCGCAGCGGACTGTTTTTTCCATGACCGTTTCGGCGCACCGGCAAGGGTATTCCCTGCCGGTGCGCCGTTTTTGATTCCGGGATGTCAACCCCGCAGGAGGATGTAAAAACTATGATCGTCTTTCTGTCCTTTGTGCTGTACCTGCTGGGCATGGTACTGGCCGCCGTGGGCAGCCGTCTGGCCGGGCGCTGCGCCACCTGGTGCTTTGCCCTGTGCGGCTTTCCCATGTGGGTGGTGGGCGCCACGGTGGCCAGCCTGTGCATCGCCCTGCCCCAGCTGATGCTGGCCTTTCTGGCGTCGGGTCTGTCCATCACCGCCCTGGCGGTGGGCACGGCCCTGGCCGGTGCGGTGGCCGATGTGGGACTGGTGCTGGCCGTCTGCCTGCTGCGCCGGGATGTCATCGCCGACCGGGGTGAGCTCATCCGCAAGTGCCTGATCCTGCTGGTGTCCTGTGTGGTGCTGCTGGTCTTTGTCCGGGACGGCCTGCTCAGCTACACCGGTGTGGGACTGCTGATGGGGTTGTTTGTGGTGTTCGTGATGGAAAACATCGTCTACCAACACCATATTGTCTATGAGGAGGAGATGGACCTGATCACCGCCCGGCAGGATGCCTCCCTGGAAACCTTCCGCGCCCGGGATGACGGCACCGTCCGCTTTCCCGCCATGAGCGTGAAAAACTCCCTGCGCAATCTGGGGGGTGTGCTGCTGGGCGGTGTGGTGCTGGTCATGGGTGCCTACTCTCTGCTCTATGCCTCGGTAGTGTTCGCCAACCTGACAGGCACCATACAGGCCCTGTGGGCGGCTACACTGCTCTCCCTGGGATTTTCCCTTCCCCTGCTGGCCGAGGCCTTCCACCACCCTCTGGGCTCGGCCTGGAAGCGTTTTGCCGAGCGCTGCCGCATCTATCCCGCGTGGACCTTTCCCATGCATGTGCTCAACGCCGCCATCCTGAACATCACCCTGGTGCTGCCCCTGGCCAGCCTGATGTACCGCAAGCGTCTGCCTGTGGGCGAGCAGTTCCGCACCTACGAAGTCCCCGCCTGCATCCTCATGGCGCTGCTGCTCATGCTGCCTGCGATTTTCAGGCGCAGGCTCTACCGCTGGCAGGGCGCCGCCTGTCTCGCCGTCTATCTCTGCTATCTGGCGGCGGTACTCTTTGCCCCTCTGGCCGGAGCGTGAGAGCCCTCTCCGCCAAAAAGCCCCGCCTTTCCCGGGAATGTCCGGGAAGGGCGGGGCTTGATTCATTATGGTCGGTTTCCGTCACGGGATGCAGGATACCTGGATATCGTTCACCGTCACAGGGGTATCGTCCTGGGTATAGATCTGGATGCTCCAGCCGATGACCGGGTCATAGGTCGTAAACTGGAACACCATCTCATCCGGCTCGCCGGTGAGAAAGACAATGCCCTGTCTCGTCCATCCGTCCTCTGCGTCCTGATAACCGCTCTGGATCGAGCTGTGGTCCAGATTCGCACCGCGGATAGTGACCACATAGTTGCCGGGATACAGCTGCCAGGTGTTCGTGGAGATCAGATCCCCCGGCTGGATGAGCACCTCATCAGCGGTGATGCGGGTGTCGCCGCCCCCGGTGGCCGTGCTGCGGGCAAGGTTCACCTCGGCCGGGCGGACTTCCGCCTCAGTCAGGGGCAGCGGATTCACACTGCCCACCAGAATGCCGTCCACCCGGTAGAAGTGGAGCAGACCGGCCAGACGGACCTGATTGAGTTCATCTCCCTCCCGGAAGATGTAAAGGGTGTCGGGCGACAGGGTATTCAGTTCTCCCTGTACCGTGCGGACCATGAGATCATACTGCACATGGGCAAGGTAAAAGCAATTGATGGTCCAGTGATTTTCCGCGGCGTAGCCAATCAGCTTCCAGTAGTCCGACGTCCCCATGTCATAGGAGGCAAAGGCCATATGGCGGAAGTTTCCCTCCCGGGCAATGGTCTGCCATACGTCATCCTGCAATGCGTTCCGGCTCTGATACAGGGTATCCTCATGGAAGTCTTCCATCTTTTCCAGCAGGGAATCGCTGTTCCATGCCGCCTGCACCACAATGCAGACCACCAGCCCGGCCACTCCAGACCGGCGGCCGTACCGCAGCAAAAAGCCGCAGGCTATGGCGACCATCAGATACCCTGTCAGCCAGGCAATGCGGGCACAGCAGGCAAAGGTACGCCAGAGGGTGAGCAGCGGGCCGGGCATGGGCAAATCCACAAGATGTACGCCCCCCACCGTGATGGAGTTGGATGCTCCCGCCAACAGTCCCAGGAAGGCGATAACCACCGCCGACACAATCCAATTTGCGCGGTGCTTTTGCCCACCGTCCCGCTTCCCGCGGGCGCCTGCCGCAAGGCAGGCCAGAACGCAGGCCAGAACCGCACCGGCGCCCATATAGATATCCACTTCCCAGCCGGCAGACAGCCACGGCAGAATCAGGTTGAGAGGATCGGCGCCGGAGAACCATCCGGAAGGTGCACTGTCCGCGAAGTTGCCCGCAAAGGCTCCCAGCACAAACAGCTCCGCCAGGGCACAGGCGCAATAGGACAGGACAGGCAGCAGGGCCAGTGCCGGGCCTTTGCTGTCCATCAGCCGGCAGACGGCATAGCCCACCGCCAGGATTCCCAGCATGGGCAGATAATACTGGTGGATCCCCACGCACAGAATGCCCGTAAGTCCCCACCAGGCGCAGGCTTTGGGCAGGGACTCCGGGCAGCACAGCCACAGCCAGATTCCCATGAGAATCAGCCAGTTTCCGGCCAGGGCCGTATGTCCGAACATCCGGGCGGTCAGCACAGGGTACAAAAGAAACATCAGTGCACCCAGTACGGTGCCCCAGCGGATCCATTCTCCGCGGGATCCGGCACCGCTGATTTTCCAGACGATTTTCTGCCCCAGAAAGCCCTGGGCCATAAAGCAGAACAGCCCCCAGATTCCAAGGTACTGAAACGGGTCCGGCAGCAGCGGGCTGAGTGCCTTGAAAAACAAAGCCAGCAGCGGGATGGAGTCGGTATAAATAATGCTGGTACGGTAAGGATATACCGTTGCATAGGACATCCCCAGATAGGGCAGATGCACTTCGCTCTGGCGATAGAATGCCCATCCGAAATAATGCTGGGAAGGATCGGTACCGCTGTTCAGGATCCAGTCGATATTGGTCGGGTCAAGCACACGAACGCCGTACAGCACAACAAAAAAGATTGCCCCCAGCAGCGCCGCAGCCAGTGCATACCGCTGCCGGTGCCAGAAAGCTTCGGCGGCATTGGTCACCGAGGCGCCCATAATTTTCCTCCCGCGCGTTACCGGTCAAAGGTGGTGGACAGGGTGGTGGACCAGCTCTCCCCCTGTTTCAGGCTGGCAGCGCAGGGACGGGATTCCCACTCCAGGGGGCCGTCGGCCTCGCCGGTCAGGCTCTGCCACGGCTCGATGCAGACAAAGCGCAGCGGCTTGACCGGGGTTGCCCAGATCAGCACATAGGGGTAACCCTCAATATCGCAGCTGATGCGGCGGCCGGTATCCTTTTCCACAATGGCCAGGGACTTGCTCCGCAGGTTGACCATGCAGTGGCTGTCATGGTCGAACAGGTCGTCGGTCAGCGGGATACGGCGGGTGTTGCGGGCCAGGTAGTAGTATTTGTTGCCCTCCAAAAGGCCGTTGGGCAATGCGCTGACACACAGGGGGGACTCGATCTCGTCAAAACGGAACTCATAGTCCTCAGTCTTGTGCTTGTCATCGAAGGGAATGGCAAAGCCGGGATGGAAGCCGATGCCGAACC
>JAHZHS010000166.1 GCA_019420135.1 Oscillospiraceae bacterium
CGGACCTGCACGGCCCACTTTCAAGTAATCATCGAACAATAGGAATATACCACACGGCCTCTGAAAATGCAAGTCTTTTTGCCACTTTTACGGCAAAAAACAGGGTTCAGACAGGCTTTTTATCCGATTTTTTCCTGCTTTTGCCCCACCGGGTCCCGATTTCGACCATTCCGGCGTAATGAATCGGGTAATTGTTCCGCTCTTTTGCCTATTGAAATCCGGGTAAAGGATGCCTGTCTTTTCCTCGTCCGCGTTTCCTTGCACTACCAGGTCACAGGGAAAGCGACGGCACCCTCCCTGTCTATAATAATGTAAAGACCTGTAGTGGTCTCTCATACATCCTTTGAAAAGGAAGTTGTCGGAATATGGCCAGCGCCGCCCTTATGCCCGGCAAAGTTTTCCGGATTGCTTCCTGCCCCGGTCCGATTGACAAGACATCGCCCTAGCGTGTATAATAGCCAAAGATTTAGACATTCTTCTAATTTTATGCAAAGTGAGGGATTCCTATGTCACTTGCCTTTCCCCTGCTCAGTGTGATCTTTACCGGCATTTCGGCACTGATTGCGTTTCTGGTTCCCATCGTATTGGCGGTGCTCTGCTGCCGGCGTTCCCGCAATGCCCTGCTTGCCATCTCCGTCGGTGCAGTCTGCTTTCTTCTCGGCGCCATGGTCCTGGAAAGCCTCGTCCATCAGCTGGTGTTCTCCCTCGTCCCCGGCATTGCCCAGAATGTTGTACTGTATTGTCTGTATGGCTGTCTGGCAGCCGGACTTTTTGAAGAAACAGCCCGTCTGATCGGTCTGCGCTATCTGTGCAAAAGGGATCCCTCTCCCACCACCGGCTTTGCCTATGGTGTCGGCCACGGCGGCATTGAGGCCATCCTCCTGGTAGGCGTCAGCATTGCCAACAACCTGGTTGTCATGATCATGGTCAACGGCGGCTCGGTGGATGCCCTGCTGGAGGGTGCTACCGACGAGCAGGTCAGCACCGCCATGACTCAGCTGGAGCAGCTCGCCGCCCAGCCGTCCTCCGTCTTTCTGGCTGCCGGAATCGAGCGCATCGTTGCCATCTGCCTGCACTTGTCCTTGTCTGTGCTGATCTGGATGGTCGTTACAAAAAAGCTGCCCATGTGGGGCTATCCTCTGGCCATCGGGCTGCACGCCGTCTCCAACATTGCCGCCGGCCTGTACCAGTTCGGTGTGATCGGCATCTGGACCTCCGAGGTCATCACCGCTGCCGTCGTCGTGTGCGTTTGCCTGCTGGTTCGGTGGTTCTACCGTTCCAGAGTCAGCGCGGCTGCATAACCAAAACCGAGTCCATAAAAACCGCCCCCGCGGGCTACCGGAATGCCGGTGCCGCAGGGGCGGTTTTGTTTCATTCGGATTGCGGACTCTGATCCGCGAAGGATCACATTCCGGCCGGGACCGTGGTCTTGACCGACGGTGCGCCGCCTGCCAGATCTTCCGCCGTAACTGCCGGGGCCTCAGTGGCGCCGTTCTGCAGCCGCTCTTTGGCGACGGCAAGCATCAGCTTGATGCGGTTTTCCTGGTTGACGCGGGTGGCACTGGGATCGTAATCCACAGGAGTGATATCGGCTTGCGGATGCAGGGCACGGATCTTGTTGATCATGCCCTTACCCACGATATGGTTGGGCAGGCAGCCGAAGGGCTGGGCGCAGACGATGTTGGCGTAGCCGCCCTCCACCAGCTCGATCATCTCGGCGGTGAGCAGCCAGCCCTCGCCCATCTTGGCGCCCAGGGATACAATGCCCTTGGGTTTTTCCATCAGTTCCCGGAAGGAACCGGGCGCATAGAACCCGTACGTGCGCAGGGCTGCATTCATGGCGTTGCCGATGGAATCCAGCCAGCTGAGCAGAGCATCTGCGCCGCCCGCCACGATGACGTTGCCGCCGTACAGCTTCTGGGTGATGGTGTAGTTGGCAATACAGTATTCCACAAAGCCCATGAGACCGGGCAGATTGACCTCGCAGTCCTGGGATTCCAGGAACTTTTCCAGATCGTTGTTGCCCAGAGGCGAGTACTTGACGTAGATCTCGCCCACCACGCCGACCTTGACCTTGGGCACCCGGGTAATGGGAATGGTGGCATAGTCGGCAACGATGTCAGGGAACTTGGCCTTCATGTCATGGGCACTGTAATATTTGTCCTCATGCATCCAGCCCTGAATGGTCTTGATCCACTTTTCGGTCATGGCCTCGGCTGCACCGGGTTCATTCTGGTAGGGATGCACCTGGTTGCGCAGGCTGGCCAGCAGATCGCCGTAGAAGATGGCCGCAATGACCTTGCGCAGCAACTTGGCAGTCAGGGGGATGCCGCTGTCCTTTTCCAGCCCGGAGAAGTTCAGCGAAGCCACCGGGATGTTGCCATACCCGGCCTTGACCAGCGCTTTGCGCAGCAGGCTGATGTAGTTGGAGGCACGGCAGCCGCCGCCCGTCTGGGTGATGAGCAGCGCCGTGTGGTCCAGATCATATTTGCCGCTGTTGAGGGCATCGATGAACTGGCCGATGACCAGCAGTGCCGGGTAGCAGGTATCGTTGTGGACATATTTGAGGCCGAGCTGTGCGACTTCACTGCCGCAGTTGCCCAGGACCTCCACCTGATATCCTTCCCGTTCCAGAGCTGCCTCCATGAGGCGGAACTGAGTCACCGCCATGTTGGGGATCAAGATCTTGTGGGTATGGATCATGTCCTTGGTAAAATTGGGTGTCGTATATTCCATACTGATTCCCTCGCTCATGTGATAGATTCCGGGCAAAACGTCTCAGGCCTTGCCGGATTTTTCGTCCAGAGCCGCAAACAGACTCCGCAGACGGATATTGACCGCGCCCAGGTTGGTGATCTCGTCGATCTTGAGCTGGGTGTACAGCTTGCCGCCCTCCTGCAGGATCTCTCGGGTTTCGTCGGTGGTGATGGCGTCCACGCCGCAGCCGAAGGAAACCAGCTGCACCAGATCCATATCCGACTGAGTGGTGCAGTACTTGGCCGCCGCATACAGGCGGCTGTGATAGGTCCACTGGTTCAGCACCGATGTCTTGAAGGGCTGGACGCGGTCAGAAATGGAATCCTCAGTGACAACCGCTGCCCCCTGCTGGAGGATCAGCTTGTCGATGCCATGGTTGACCTCGGGGTCCACATGGTAGGGACGGCCCGCCAGCACAATGATGCGGCGATGCTCGGCCCGGGCCTTCTCGATGATCTGCTCGCCCTTCTGCCGGACCAGGGCCATATGACGGGTATACTCGGCATAGGCGGCGTCGATGGCTTTTTTGACCTCGCCGCGGGTCACGTCCGGGAAGTACTTGGCCAACAGCTTGGGCATCTTGGCCGTGAAATCTCTGCGGCGGGCAATATCAATGTACTCGTAGAAGAACGGAATGTGCTCCAGTTCCGGGCAGTTGCCCGCCAGGACCTCGGGATAATAGGCAACCACCGGGCAATTGTAATGGTTCTGCCCCAGCCCCTCATCCACATTATATGTCATGCAGGGGTAGAAGATGGCGTCCACGCCCATCTTTGCCAGCTCGGCAATGTGGCCGTGGGCCAGTTTGGCCGGGAAGCAGGCGGTATCGCTGGGGATGGTCGCCTGGCCCTCCTGGTACAGAGCACGGGAGGACACCGGGCTGGTGACCACCTCAAAGCCCAGAGTGGTGAAGAAGCTGTGCCAGAACGGCAGCAGTTCATACATATTCAGGCACAGCGGAATGCCAATCTTCTTGTTGCGGCTGCCCTTGACCGGTTTGTAGTCCAGCAGCAGGGAAAGCTTGTAGGCGTACAGGTCGAGGGATTCATCCGAGGCCTTGCCGGTAACGGGCTTCTCGCAGCGGTTACCGGAGATAAAGCGCTTGCCGTCCGCAAAGACGTTGATGGTCAGCTGGCAGTGGTTGCCGCAGCCCTTGCACTGGACCGAGGTGACCTTCTGCTCAAAAGCACGGAGCTGATCCAGAGTGAGCACGCTGCTGATGTGCCCTTCCATCACCTTGCTCTTGCCGTGGAGTGCCGCACCGTAGGCGCCCATCAGACCTGCAATATCGGGGCGGATAACCTCCACGTTCATTTCCTTTTCAAAGGCGCGCAGGACCGCCTCATTATAGAAGGTACCGCCCTGCACCACGATGTTGCGGCCCAGCTCCTCCGGGCTGGAGGCTCGGATGACCTTTTTCAGTGCAACCGCGACCACCGAGATGGACAGGCCGGCGCTGATATTCTCGATGCTGGCGCCGTCCTTCTGTGCCTGCTTGACCGAGGAGTTCATGAACACCGTGCAGCGGCTGCCCAGATCGACGGGACGGTCGGCAAAGAGGCCCAGAGCGGCAAATTCCTTGACGTCGTAGCCCAGCGCCTCCGCAAAGGTCTGCAGGAAGCTGCCGCAGCCGGAGGAACAGGCCTCGTTGAGGAAGATATTGCTGATGGCCCCATCCTCGATCTTGAAGCACTTCATATCCTGGCCGCCGATGTCG
>JAHZHS010000167.1:0-2969 GCA_019420135.1 Oscillospiraceae bacterium
AAGGGTCTGCAAAACCCTCATTCACCAGTTCAAATCTGGTCGTCACCTCCAAAAGAAGTGATCGTCTTTCGGGACGGTCACTTTTTTCGTCTTAGTGCAAGGAATAGACGGTTGGAAAAGACTCTCCATTTTCTGGTCATGTGCAAACTGAGCCAGCAGCCAACCGGACAAAAACAGGAAAAGCACCCGGCGATTTTTCACCGGGTGCTTTTTGCTTCGCTTATTCGTTAGTATAATACTGTGCCTGGGCCTGCCATAGACGGTGGTACAAGCCTTCCTCGTCAGCGACCAGGGAGTCGTGACTGCCGGTCTGGACGATGGCGCCGTGGTCAAATACTGCAATCTCGTCACAGAACTTGCAGGAGGAAAGCCGATGACTGATATAGATAGCCGTCTTATCCCCGGCAATGGCGTCGAACTTGGCGTAGATGTCCGCCTCGGCGATGGGGTCGAGGGCGGCAGTGGGTTCGTCCAATACAATAAAAGGGGCATCCTTGTACAGTGCCCGGGCAATGGCGATCTTCTGGGCTTCGCCGCCGGAGACTTCCACGCCGTCTTTGTCCAACTCCTTGTACAAAACGGTATCCAGGCCCTTGGACATGGCATCCAGCCGCTCACCGAACCCGGCCCCCCGCAGACACTGCTCGGCCAGCTCCCGGTCGTATTCGGCAGCACCGGCCACGTTCTCACCAAGAGGCAGGGCCAGCAGCCGGAAGTCCTGGAACACCACCGAGAAGATGTCCATATAATCCCGATAGCGGTATTTGCGGATGTCGATGCCGTTGAGGAGGATCTCACCTTCGGTGGGGTCGTACAAACGGCAGAGCAGCTTGATGAAGGTGGTCTTGCCGCTGCCGTTGGGCCCCACCACGGCCAGGCGGCTGCCGATGCGGAACTTCACATTCACATGGCGCAGAGCCCAGCGGTCGGTGCCGGGATAGCGGAAGGACACATCCCGGAACTCCACCTGATAGTTGCGGTCGGAGCGCTTCTCGGTGGTCAGGCTGCCCCGGTACATCTGGTCAGGGCGATCCAGCAGCCGGAAGAGCACCTCAAGAAATTCCCCGTTGGCCCGGATCTCACCCAGAGTCTCCAGCAGCAGCGAGATGCCGCCGAACAGCTGGGTGGCGGACCCCACATACCGGGTGACCAGCCCCACGTCGAAGGCGCCGCCCCAGGATTTGAGGCAGACAAAGAGGTATACGGCACAGGTCAGCAGAGCGGAAAGCGCCTGGGACAGACCCATCAGAAGCCCCACAGGCCCACGGGCCATGGCGAACAGAGGGCCATCCGCCCCCAGAAACTGAGCGGAAAAAGAATCCATATAGTGGCGGCAGACGTTTTCCTGCTGACGGTAGATGCGCAGGTCGGCGGCCCGCACGTGTTCCAGGGCCATGATGCCGTAGAAATTGGAATAGCGGTTGGCCTCCCGGATCAGTTCCACATTGCTGTTTGTCAGCAGCATGGCCTTGCTGCTGCAGGCCGAGGAGGCCAGCACAGCAGCCACCATGGCGGCCAGGATCAGCAGCATGGACAGGGGACTGTTGAGGAAAGCCAGAGGGCTGCCCGCGGGCAGATCGGTGAAAAACAGCGTCAGAGTAAGGCCGATGCCGCCCACCACCTGGACCACAGACTTGCAGAAATCGGGGAACAGCCGCATCGCCTCATTCAGGCCCACGCCCCGCCAGTTGTCGTTTTGCTGGACCTGGGAATAGTGGTCGTAGACTTCCTGGCGGTCGAGCTCGGCATAGTCCATGACGGCCATTTTGTCGGCCACGCACTTGAATCTCTGGGCATTCAGGCTGTCCCGTTCGTAGACGGACCACTGTTTGAGCGCACCGCCCGCCAGGGCCAGAAGCGCCGTCACGGCCACCGTCATCCCGGCCCAGAAGGCAAGACTCTGCGGGTCGCGGCTCCCGGCCAGCTCGCTGAGGATCCGCGCCGACAGCAGGATGGTCACATAAGGGGTCAGCGCCTCGCAGAAGGAGCTGGCCAGATTGGAAACAAAATAGCCGGGACTTTCCTGAAACATCATCTTCCAGGCCCGCAGGTTCAGCCGCCAGGCCGGAAAAAAGCGGGTGCTGTTGCTTTTATCAGATGGCTTGCTCATCTTCGCTGCCTCCCTCCTGATAGTATTTGCTCTGCACCGCGAACAGCCCGGCGTATCCGCCGCCTGCGGCCAGTAAGCTTTCGTGGGTGCCCTGCTCGGTGATGCGGCCATGTTCCATAAAGAGAATCCGGTCGCAGAATCGGGTGGACGCCAGCCGGTGGCTGATGAACAGGGAGGTCCGCCCGGCGGTCATGTGGTTGTATTTCTGATAGATGTCATCCTCGGCAATGGGGTCCAGGGCGGCGGTGGGTTCATCCAGAACCAGCACAGGCCCGTTTTTGTAGAGGGCTCTTGCCAGCATCAGGCGTTGGGTCTGGCCGCCGGACAGTTCCGTGCCATCCTCGTGTACCTTGCGGCCCAGCTTGGTGTCCAGCCCCTGGGGCAGATTGCGTACCATCTCGGTCAGACCCGCCTGTTCAAGGCATTGCCGGACCCGGTCGGTGTCGATACCCTCCACCCGCTGAGCCACGTTCTCCGCCACACTGGCCTCCAGCATGGAAAAATCCTGGAACACTGCCGAGAACAGGGCATAGTAATCCCGGCGGTTGTATTGGCGGATGTCCTGCCCGTTCAGAAGCACCCGGCCTTCGGTGGGGTCGAGAAAGCCGCAGGCTACCCGGACCAATGTCGTCTTGCCGGCACCGTTCAGGCCGACGAGAGCCAGCTTTTCCCCGGCATGGATGGTCAGGCAGATGTCGTGCAGGGTATCCTGTTCCGCCTCGGGATAACGGTAGGAAACGTGGTCAAAACGGATCTCACAGGGCATGTCGGGGGTACAGGGCAGAGGCTTGCCATCCCCAAACCGAAAGGTTTCCGGCCAGTCCAGCGTCTCCCGGAACAGGGAAAGCTCCAACGACTG
>JAHZHS010000167.1:2979-4453 GCA_019420135.1 Oscillospiraceae bacterium
GGGTGAAGCCGCTGACCGCCGAGAAATAGAGCAGAAACTGGGAGGCGGGCAGACCTTCCGTCAGCGCCAGCCAGATGAGGTAAGCATAGGCGATGCCGTCCCGGGCGATGGTGAGGACCAGGTCGATCCCGTCAATCCAGAGATAGTGCAGCTGCCGCTGTCGGAGATAATCCTGATACAGCCGCATGACTTTGCTCCACACAGCATCCATCCAGGGTTTGAGCCCGAAAATGCGGATGTCCTTGGCATAGGAGCGGTCGGTGGAGGTGCGGAGCAGATAATTCAGCCGTCCCTGATAGGTGTCCTCCTCCTTGCGATGCTGGTAGACCCACTGATTGATGCGGTGACTGAACAGATAGCCCGCCAGCGTGGTGACGGCCACCACCGCCAACAGCAGGGGATGCAGCCCGGACAGCAGAGCCAGATACACCCCGAAGCCAATGAGATTGGTGAGAATATCGGTGAGGGTGGCCCAGACCGCCTCGGTGGGGGAGGCGGGGGACTGGCAGGAGACGAGGGCACGCTCCACCCGGTTTTCAAATTCCGTGTCCAGCGTGTTGGGAAAAGAGGTCCGGGCCATCTTGTCGGAAATTTTTGTCACCATCAGAAGCCGCAGATTGCCCCGGCTGGTGCTGACGACCTCCTTGAGATAGGCTTTCAGCCCGTAGAGAACAAACAGCACCGCTCCGAAAAACAGAATCACCGTCACCAGGGAGGACAGCGGGGCGTGTACCTCCACCTGCCGCAGCACGGATGGAACGATCAGCAGCTGGGCGATGCTTCCGCCCGCTGTAACTGCGGCCATTGCCAGGCAGAGATAGGGGATGCTGGGATAGTGCCGCCGGGACAGCCCCAGCATGTAGCCCACATTTTGCAGGGTATTGTATGTTGGCTTTTGAGATTGCTTCATAAATGTGTTCACCTCTTGTCTTTACCCTAACATAACAAAAGGTCCCCGGTGCATTCCGGGGACGAATTGCAGATTTTGGGGGACGAACTGCATCATACCTGAGGAATCAGGATCTCGGTGGTGGCGGCGCCGTCCTCACTGTTGCGGCTCAGATAGCCGTCCAGGCGGTCGATGATATTGTCGATGCGCACCAGCCCGAAGCCGTGTCCGGCTCCCTTGGTGGTGGCAAACCGCCGTCCGAGCTTGTGCTGTTTGCCGGTGGCGGTAAAGTTGGTGAAACTGATGTAGAGCTGGGTGCCTTTCATGTCCATGTATACGCGGATCAGGCGCTGGCACTACGGCAGGGCAAGGTTCGCGTCGATGGCATTGTCAAAGAGATTGCCCAGAATGACGCAGAGGTCCAGCTCCGACATGCGCAGTTTGACCGGAATGTGGGCGTCCGCCTGCACCGGGATCTGCCGCGACTTTGCCAGGGAGATCTTGCTGTTCAGGATGGCGTCCGCCATGGCATTGCCGGTCTTGATGACGGTGTCCACCGTGTTCAGGTCGGTGTCCAGCTCATCC
>JAHZHS010000168.1 GCA_019420135.1 Oscillospiraceae bacterium
TTGCCATGCAAACTGCCGACAAACGCGCCATCGATATTCCCGTTACCGCTCCCCGTCCCCGCCAGGCCCTGCGCCATGGGGAGGACGCCTTTGCCATGGTCAACCGCCACCATGAGGAGGTCAAGGCCATGTATCGGGCCGCTCAACAGCAGCGCAGCGGCGTAAAAGGCCGTTGAACACTTTCCCTCACGGATTTTGAGCAATAAAACAAAGACCGCCGTTTTCCTGCCCCTTGAATGGGATGGGAAAACGGCGGTACTCTTTTAGATTGAATATTACTCAGGTGCGGAAGAAGGCATTCTGAACCGCACAGAGCACAGCAGCGCGGCCTGCGGTAAAGTTGACACCACCCTGCAAATAGCAGGTGAACGGCGGGCGCAGAGGGCCGTCACAGGAGAGCTCGATGGTGCTGCCCTCGGTAAAGCTGCCCGATGCCATGATGACTTTGTCGGTGTAGCCAGGCTCATCGGCGGGTTCGGGGGTGACAAAGCTGTCAATGGGGCTGCCCTTCTGGATGCCGGTGCAGAAGCCCTGCAAGGCTTCCGCGCTGCCCGAATCAAAGCAGGTCACAATATCGTTGTGCTCGTCGGTATAGCGGGGCACCGGATGGACGCCCACCAGCTCCAGCAGACACTGGGCGTAAATGGCCGTTTTGAGTGCCTCGCAAACCACGCCGGGTGCGTAGTAAAAGCCCAGGAAGGTATCCCGCAGCGAGTCCTGGGTGCATCCCAGATCCTTGCCGATGCCGGGCGCCGTGAAGCGATGGCTGATCTTTTCCACCAGATCGGCCCGGCCTGCAATATAGCCGCCCGTAGGCGTGATGCCACCGCCCGGATTCTTGATGAAGCTGCCCGCCATGATGTCGGCCCCCACGGCCAAAGGTTCCATGGTCTGGGTGAACTCCCCATAGCAGTTGTCCACAAAGACGATGACGTTAGGATTGGCAGCCCGGGCAGTGCGGATAACCTTCTCAATGGTTTCCAGGGAGAAGGCGTTGCGCTGGGTGTAGCCCCGGCTGCGCTGGATGTGCAGAACCTTGGCGGCAGGAGCCTTTTTGGCAATGCCCTCATAATCCGGCTGCATGTCCGCAGTCAGGGGGACTTCATCATACAGCACACCGAACTCCCGCAGCGTGCCGCAGCCCTTGCCCGCCTCCCCGATGCCGATGACGCCTTCCAGCGTGTCATAGGGGCGGCCGGTGGCAGCCAGCAGGGTATCCCCGGGCCGCAGCAGGCCAAACAGCGCCACTGCAATGGTGTGGGTACCGCTCATGAACTGCGGGCGGACCAGGGCGTCCTCCGCGCCCATGGCGCGGGAAAAGACTTCCTCCAGCTTGTTGCGGCTGTCGTCCCAGACGCCGTATCCGCTGGAGCCCCAGAAATGCCGCGCTTCCACACCGCAGTCGGTAAAGGCACGCAGCATCTTGAGCTGGTTGTAATCCCGGATGCGCTCGGTGGCAGCAAATTGCTCCTTGCAGAGCTGCATCGCCTTCTCGTCCAGAGCCAGCACCTCGGGTTTGATATCGTAAAACTGTTCGATCATAAATCTGACAAATCCTTTTCTTTTTCCTGTGTCTCTTGGCGATTGCTCACGGAACCGGGCGGTAAAGTGCAAACGCCGGGCCCCGGTGAAGGCCCATCCGCTCATAAAATCCGCAGAGGGCCGGTTCACACAAAAGCGCTGCATCGGCGGTACGGGCCTTATCCGAAAGCATGGCCGCAATGAGCCATGCGCCCAGTCCCCTGCCCCGCCAGTCCGGTGCCGTCATTCCGGCCGCCACATAGGCCTCGCCGTCAAAGTCGGCACAGCAGCTCACAGTGGTGACCAGCGCGCCGTCGGGCGCTCGCAGCGCCCAGGTGCAGCCCATTCCATGTGCTGCCGCCGTACAACTGTCTGAATAAAACCGCTCCTGCTCCTCCTGGTCGGCAAAGAGCAGCCGGGAGATCTCCCACATGGAGGGGGAACGTTCCAGCTGCATCCCTGCCGTCGGAGCACCGGGGAAGGCGTCTGCAGCCTCCAGGGCCGGGTTCCCTGTCAGGGCTTTTCCCTTCGGCAGGCAGAAGCCCACCCGCTGCCGGGGTTCTCCCCAGCCGGGCAGCATGCGATCTTCCTCCCGGCAGAGCAGCGTCTCCACACCGGAAAAGTGCAGGAATGCGGCGACCTCTTCCCCCTCGGCGTCGTCCCGGCACGCCCCGCACAGCTGGGCGGAGGCCCCCCGCAGCATCAGTGCGCCGCTGTCCGTCAGGCAGAAGCGCCAACCGGAGCCAGGCTTTTGCCCGAACAGAGCCAGGCGCATTCCCATGGCAGAGCGGAAATAGAAGTTTCCGTGGATGCGGGCGGCAAATTTCCGGGCATCGGCCTCGGTCTGGACGGCCCGGATCATTTCAGGGCGTTGACAATGCGCTTGTAATCCCGGCCGCGCACCTCAAAGTTGGGGTACAGATCAAAGGATGCCGAGGCGGGCGACAGGCTGACGATATCGCCGGGATGCGCACTCTGCCGCGCCAGTTCCACCGCCTGCTCCATGGACTCCGCATGGAGGATCACCAGATCGCTTGCGGCAAAATCGGGATGTTCCCGGACTGCCTTCTCAATGCGGGGACCGGTAGCTCCCATGAGCACCAGCACCTTGACATGGGCCAGGATCTCGGGCGCCAAAGGCTCATAGGGAATCTTCTTATCGTAGCCGCCTGCGATCAGGATGATCTTCTGGTCAAAGCTGCGCAGGCCGGCAATGGTGCGGGTGGGGCTGGATGCGATGGAGTCGTTGTAATACTGCACACCGTCCAGCATGCGCACCGGCTCGATGCGGTGTTCCACGCCGGTGAAGGTGGAGCCCACCCGGCGCATGGCCTCCACGGGGACCCGGCCCCATACGGCGGCAATGGCAGCCAGCAGGTTTTCCACGTTGTGCAGGCCGCGCAGCTTGACCTCCTTGCGAGGCAGGACAGGCGTCACCACACCGTTCTCGGCATAGCAGAGGGTATCGTCCTCCTTGCGCAGGAAGGCCCCATGGTCGGTGTCATGCAGTCGGGTGAACCAGACCTGTTCTCCCTTGCAGTCGGAAGCCATGCCGCGGGTGATGTCGTTCTCGTAGCCCAGGACGGCACGGCAGGGCGGGACCTGCCACAGCAGGATGTTGCGCTTGGCATCAATGTATTCCTGCATATCCTTGTGGTGATCCAGATGGTTGGGCGTCACGTTTGTGACCACCGCCACCTTGGGCGAGCGCCGCATGCTGATGAGCTGGAAGCTGGACAGCTCCACCACAGCTACGGCGTCCGGGGTGACGTCGGCCAGCTGGGGCAGCAGGGCCGCACCGATATTGCCGCCCAGAAAGACCTTGCGGCCGGCGGCCTCAAACATCTTGGCGATGAGGGTGGTGGTGGTGGTCTTGCCGTCCGAGCCGGTCACCGCCACAATCTCGCAGGGGCAGAACTCAAAAAAGAGTTCCACCTCACTGGTAACCATGGTTCCGGCGCGGATGGCATCCTGCAGGGCCGGTTTGTAGTACTCATAGCCCGGTGTACGCATGATGATATCCTGGCCACGGAAACCGTCGGTATACTGTTTGCCCAGGCTCAACCTGACATTGAGACGGCGCAGGGTGTCGGCATAGTCACCGAAGTCCTCCAGGGATGCTTTCTGATCACACAGGGTCACATCCGCCCCCATCTCCACGAACTGCTCAATGCAGCGCTTGTGGCTGACACCGGCACCGATAAAGGCAACCTTCTTGCCCTGAATCAATTCTTTCAAACGGTCAATGGGATACATGGCTGTTCCTCCTCCCGAATTGCCGGATACGCCCCGGCAGAAAACGACGCGCAGAGCGTCATTTTCCGCCGCAGGACAGCGCATCCTTCCATCTATGATTATATATGCCATCGGGTGCAAAGTAAATCGCTGCGCAAAAAAAGCGGCCCCGGCGCGGGGACCGCTTTGCAGTTTTGGGAAATGGCTCAGACTTCGCCGCCCATGGGGATGCCGTGCTTGGTGAGCAGTGCACGGATCTTGACAATGGGATCGATGATGCTGCTGACCGACTTGTCGTGGTTGATAGCGGCAATGAAGTAAGCGGTGTACTTGGAAACATCAACGTCGAAGTACCAGTCACGCTTGAGCAGCTCAGGAGTGCGGTAGGTCAGGTTGGTGCCCAGCACTGCGGAGATGATGCCGTCGGAGTATGCCTTATCGAACTTGTCCAGGCCGGAGGTGAACAGCGGGAAGGTGGCGCAGGTGAAGATCTTGTTGGCACCGCGCATCTTGAGCTCGTAGGCGATGTCCAGCATGCTCTCACCGGAAGCGATGATGTCGTCGGCGATGAAGACGTCCTTGCCCTCAACGCTCTCGCCCAGGTACTCATGGGCCACGATGGGGTTGCGGCCGTTGACAACGCGGCTGTAATCCCGGCGCTTGTAGAACATGCCCAGGTTGCATCCCAGCACGCTG
>JAHZHS010000169.1 GCA_019420135.1 Oscillospiraceae bacterium
CCATGAGCAACATGGGAGTGGAGCAGAGGGTGGTGGAGCACCGCCGGGCGGTGGTGTCCCAGCTCTTTGACGGTTCTGCCGACGCCGACACCCTCGCCGCCCTGTGCGAGGAGGAGGGCATCGACTGCCTGGTCTGGTCCAGGCGGTTCGGCGGCAGCGCCCCCGCCCTCACTCCCGTCTTTGAAAATGCCGACGTGGCCGTCTATCTGCTGGACTGACCTGCGGCCCTTCCCGCAGGTTCCGGTCTCCGGCTCCGCGGGCCCACAAACCAAAAGGCTCCCGCCTTTCCTTCCGCGGCGATACGCAGAGAAAGGCGGGAGCCTCTGTTTTTTGCAGGGATATCCCTTATTTCATAGTGACGAGATCATAGTCACGGGTGCCGATGCCGATCTTCTCGGCATGCTCCAGGCAGGTCTTGTACTCAGACTCGGGGGTGCAGTTCTCGAAGTGGTCGTGATGGTCACAGAAGTCGGGCTTTGCCATCTGCTGGGCCAGCTGGCTGCCGGGCAGGGGCTGCTCCTTCAGGCAGGCATCCACGCAGGCCTGATCCAGGGCCAGGGGATCGAAGGAGGCGAACATGCCCACGTCGGGCAGGATGGCCACGTCGTTCTCGGCATGGCAGTCGCAGTTGGGGGAGATGTCCTGCACCAGGGACACATGGAACTGGGGACGGCCGTCCACCACAGCCTTGGCGTACTCGGCCATGCGGCAGTTCAGGTCCTTGACGGCAGCCCAGTTGGCGAACTCGATGGCGTCGAAGTTGCAGGCGCCGATGCAGCGGCCGCAGCCCACGCAGTTGTCGGTGTTGATGTGCATCTTGCGGGTGGTCTCGTCAAAGGCCAGGCCGTTGTTGGCGCACTCGTGCTGGCAGCGGCGGCAGCCGCGGCACTTGTCCTCGTGGATGATGGGCTGGCCGTTGTTGTGCTGGGCCTTCTTGCCGGCGCGGCTGCCGCAGCCCATGCCCAGGTTCTTGATGGCGCCGCCGAAGCCCGCCATCTCGTGGCCCTTCAAGTGGTTGAGGCTGATGCTGATGTCGGCGTCCATGACGGCGCGGCCGATGTAGGCCTCCTTGATGTACTCGCCGCCGTTGACGGGGACGGCGATGTCGTCGGTGCCCTTGAGGCCGTCACCGATGAGGATGGGGCAGCCCACCGTCATGGGGGTGAAGCCGTTCTCCCAGGCGCAGTAGAGGTGCTCAAGAGCATTCTTGCGGCTGCCCGGATAGAGGGTGTTGCAGTCGGTCAGGAAGGGCTTGCCGCCCAGCTCCTTGACCACGTCGGCCACGGCCTTGGCGTAGTTGGGGCGCAAAAAGCCCAGGTTGCCCAGCTCGCCGAAGTGCATCTTGATGGCAACAAACTTGCCGTCCATGTCGATCTGGTCGATACCGGCCTTTTTCATCAGCCGCTTGAGCTTGGTGGGCAGCCCCTCTCCCAGCTTGGTGCGGAAGTCGGTAAAATAGACTTTCGATTTCTCCATCTTTGTTATCCTCCCTTGCGCGGCGGCAGGGCCGCGCTCTCCTGTGCGCCCGGCGATGACAGACAAAAAGGCCGGGCGAGTGATTCCAGTTACTAGGATACCACCAGTCCGGTCAATGTGCAAATACCTATCCCGAATGCGCTTCCATACGTCGGGGTTATGGCTCACTCCTCAGCAGAAATGCTCCTTGAGGAAGTCGGTGAGGGCCTGCTCGTCCACCCTGCGGTCGTTGTCGAAGTCGGCGGAGTTTTCCACATACTGGTTGAAACTCTTGACGGTGTAGACAGGCAGGTTGCGGGGGATGGCCAGCTCAGCCTTGCCGGAGGTCATGACCACCCGGGCATCCACCATGAAGGGCCGGAACTTGCCCTGGCTGATGACCTCCCGCAGGGCACGGCGGGCGTTTTCCGCCGAGATCTGGGGATTTTCAAAGGTGCGGCGGACGCCGTCGCTGACCTGGGCCCAGCGGGGATCGCTGCTGCCGTAGACGGTGCCGGAGTAGTCGGCGCCGTAGACTGCCGTCACCCCGTGGGGGCCGACGATCATGGCGCAGAAAGGAGTCTTTTCGGGGTCGGGCTGCACCAGGGTCAGGCCGCGGACGGCTGCCGCCCGGCGCAGCTTGCGCACAAAGGCGGCGTTGGCGCCCTTGTCCCGCAGGGGCGCGGTATCTTCCGGCCCGGCGTTGACGGCGCCCCCCTGGCGCTTGTTCTCGCCGGAAGCCGCGCGGTAATACAAGACGATGGCAACGATGCCGGCCACAATGACGATGGCCAGTGCAATATACATGCCGATATCCATAGGATGTTCCTCTCTTCTGTCTGGATGAGCGGGCAGGGTCAGACCGCTCCGTAAATGCCGCGGACGCTGACCTCGCCCGTAAAGATATGCTGTTCTCCTGTGGCGTCGTCGCACACCACCAGCCGGCCCTCGGTGTCCACATCCAGGGCGGTGCCCTCGCCGCCGTCGTAGCTCACATGGCGGCCCAGGTTGACGCAGTGGGTGCGGTAGTCGGCCAGAAACGGTGCGATGCCCTCCCTGGCAAAGCGGGGCATGACGGCGGAAAATCCCGGCTCGGTCAGACCGGCGGCCAGCACATCGGCGTCCCGCTCGGCGCAGACCTTCACCCCGCTGGTGAGCAGGCTGGCCCCGTGGGGCAGACCTGCCCCGTCAAAGTAGGACTGGGGCTGGGCCAGGTTGATGCCGATGCCCAGGATCCAGGCGCCTTTGTCGGGCACGCCCTCGCACAGGATGCCCACAATCTTTTTGCCGTTCAGCAGCAGATCGTTGGGCCACTTGATGCGGCAGTCGATGCCGTACACCCCGTGGAGCACCTTGGCGGTGACCAGGCAGGACAAAAGGGGCAGCGTCTCGGGCTGGACCAGGGGCTGCTGTACCACACAGGAGTAGTACAGCGCCTGTCCCGCCGCGTTGACCCAGGTATGTCCCCGGCGCCCCCGCCCGGCGGTCTGGCTGGTGGTGTACACCGCCCCCAGCTCGCCGAAGCGTTCCAGATGTTCCCGCGCCCAGGTGTTGGTGTTTTCCACGCTCGGCAGGTAGAGCAGCGGGTGGTTCATTGCTCCACCCACTTCCAGTCATAGCTGCACTTGCCGTCCTCCACCGTGATGACGCCGTAGCAGCCGCTGTCCCGCAGGCTGCCGGGATTGAACAGGGCGGGCACGCCGGGCACATCGGCGTTGATCAGTCCCCGGCGGTGGGTATGACCAAAGAGGGCCACATCGGCTCCCCGGGCCTGGGCGGCGTCGGACAGTTCATCGTAGCCGCTCTTGACATAGAGCAGATTGCCGTGGGTGTAGTAGAACAGCACGCCCCCGATGGGAACAAGGCCCTCGGTGGGGTCGGGGAAGCCCACATCGCAGTTTCCCCGCACCCGGTAGACCGGGTAGGACAGCGGCTCCCGCAGCAGATTGAGGGCGCCGTCCAGATCAAACAGCCCGTCACCCAGGAAAAACATTGCATCGGCCGTCTCGTTTTTCAGCACCCAGCGCAGGGCGGGCAGGCGCCCGTGCACATCGGCAATGACCAGAATTTTTGCCTTGCTCATATCGCACCTCATTCATCCGCCGGGCGGGAGGGTTCCTCCTGCCGGCCGGCAATCAATTCTTTATAAATCTCCCCGCGGGAGAAAGGGGTTCCCGCCGCAGCCTGCTTTGCCGCCGCCGAGGGCGGGGTCCCGCTCCGCAGGAGTGCCCGGGCCGCAGCCACCACATCCTCTTTGGTCAGCGGGACAGCGTCGGCGCCCTGGCCAGGCTGTGCGCCGGCCACCACCAGCACGTACTCCCCCCGGGGATCGTTGGCGCGGTAGAAGGCCACCGCCTCCCCCAGCGTCGTCTTGACGATCTCCTCATGGAGCTTGGTCAGTTCCCGGCAGAGGGTGACCGACCGGTCCGCCCCGAAGGCGACGGCCAGGTCGTCCAGCGTGCCCCGCAGTTTGTGGGGCGCCTCGTAGAACAGGATGGTGCGCTCTTCCCCTTGCAATGCATCCAGGCGGGCCCGGCGCTCCTTTTTGGGCACCGGCAGAAACCCCTCAAAGACAAAGCGGGAGGTATCCTGTCCCGACACCGCCAGCGCCGTGATACAGGCCGAAGCCCCCGGCACCGGCACCACCCGGATGCCCCGGTCCAGGGCATCCTTCACCAGCACGGCCCCGGGGTCGCTGATGCAGGGCATGCCCGCGTCGGAGCAGAGGGCGCAGTCCTCCCCCGCCTCAATGCGGGCCAGAATGGCGTCCCCGTGGTGGAGGGCGTGTTCATAATAGCTGACCATGGGCTTTTTCAGCCCCAGATGGTTGAGCAGCTTCAGGGTGACACGGGTGTCCTCCGCCGCGATGAAATCGGCCGCCTCAAAGGTTCTGCCCACCCGGGGGGGCATGTCGTCCAGGTTGCCGATGGGCGTCGCCACAAGATACAGCGTGCCTGCCATGGCAGCGCCTCCTTCCCTGTTTGTCCGGGG
>JAHZHS010000017.1:0-20298 GCA_019420135.1 Oscillospiraceae bacterium
CAGTGAGATGGTCTGTGAACCCCGCCGTGCCGGTCAGCTTAACCGGGAAACGGAATTTGTCCTCAAACATTTTGGTGTGGAGCCGCCGCGCCTGTGTACCGACGTCAGCCCCCAGATTAAGGATATCGACATCCGCCGTCAGCCCGGCATTGACCGGGAGCTCAGCGTCAAGGCAGCGTGGAGCATGATGCGCGACACTGAAATCGACACCCTCTGCGTCACCGATGCGGAGGATGAGCTTCTCGGCCTCATCACGGTCAAGGACATTGCCAACGCCAACATGGACCTGATGGATACCGGCGTGCTGGCCGATGCCCATACCAGCTTCCGCAATGTTCTGTCCACCCTGGACGGCGAGATGGTGGTCGGTGACCCGGACGCCGAGGTGGCGGGCCGGATCTATATCGGCGGCAGCCCCGAGATCATGGAGGAACAGCTCAAGCCCGGTGACCTGGTGCTTGTCTCCAACCGGTATGATACCCAGCTCTGCGCCATCGAGTGCGATGCAGGCTGTATTGTCATCTGCAACGGCAAGGCGGCCCCCCGCACCATCGAGACGCTGGCGCGGGAAAAGGGCTGCAGCATCATCATTACGCCCTATGATATCTACGCAGCCGCCCGTTTGGTCAGCCAGTCGGCCCCGGTGCGGCATTTCATGCGGGTGAAGGACCTGCTCAAGTTCAGCGTGGACACTCCCATTGAGGACGCCCGCCGTGTCATGGCAAGCGTGCGCCACCGGTATTTCCCCATCCTGGATACAAATGGCAAATACTGCGGCGTGGTCTCCCGCCGGAATTTGCTCAACCTGCACCGCAAGCAGATCATCCTGGTGGATCATAACGAAAAGACCCAGGCAGTGGACGGTCTGGCCCAGGCGGAGATCCTGGAGATCATCGATCACCACCGCATCGGCACGCTGGAGACGACCAGCCCGGTCTATTTCCGCAATGTGCCGGTAGGCTGCACCGCCACCATCGTGTTCCAGATGTACCTGGAAAATGAGGTGGACATTCCCAAAAAGATTGCGGGCCTCCTGCTGTCGGCCATTTTGTCCGACACGCTGATGTTCCGCTCTCCCACCTCCACTCCCCAGGATGAGCAGGCTGCCAACGCCCTGGCCCGTATTGCGGGGGAGGATATCAAGACCTATGCCGAGCAGATGTTCGAGGCCGGCGGCGACCTGACCGGCAAGACGGCGGAGGAAGTGTTTGTCTCCGACTTCAAGGTGTTCAGCCGTGGCGATGTCAAGTTCGGCGTGGGGCAGAGCAGCTATATGACCGAAAAGTCCCGTGCGGCGGCCGAGGAGCTGGTGGGACCCTATCTCCCCGAGGCCGCTGGTCACCACGCTCTTCCCATGGTATTTTATATGTTTACTGATGTGCAGAAGCAAAGCACCGATCTCATGTATACCGGCCATGACGCCGAGAAGATCGTGCGGGCCGCCTTCCATGTGGAGCCGGAAAACGGAAAGGCGGTTCTGCCCGGCGTGGTCAGCCGCAAAAAACAGTTGATTCCCTTCCTGATGGCCGCCATGCAGGAATTGACCTTGTGACGCTATATCCTTGAGGGATGAAAGTATATCATTTCCTTTGTATCGTCAGAGAAAATCATGGATCCCTGGTCGCAAACCTTGAAAAATAAAGAATGTTCCCGCCCCTGCGGGAACGGGAGAGGAGCTGAACGACGATGACGCAGCCGGGAAAAATTGCCGTCCTGACGGATTCCAACTGTGATCTGCCGCAACAGTATTTCAAAAAGTATCCGATTTTTCGCCTGCCGCTGGTCGTCAGCTGCAACGGCAAAGACTACCGTGACGGCATCGACATCACGGTGGAGGAAGTTTACCGCCGCCAGCCCAACGAGAATTTCAAGACCAGCCTGCCCCTGCGCCAGGACATTGACGCCACCCTGGACGCCATTGCCCGGGCGGGGTATACCCAGGTGATCGTTCTGCCGCTGGCGGAGGTCCTTTCCGGCACCGCCAACCAGCTGCGTCTCATTGCGCAGGAGCGCACCGATCTGGAGATCGCCGTGTTCAACACCAAGAGCGCCAGCGTGGGCGTGGGCATCCAGGCCGTGCAGATGGCCCAGTATGCGGCTGCCGGCATGGAGTTTGAGCAGCTGAAAGAGATCACGGCTCAGCTGATCGAGGACACCACGGCCATGTTCTCCATCGACACGCTGGAATATCTCCGCCGCGGCGGCCGGATCGGCCGGGCCACGGCCATTGCGGGGGCGCTGCTGCAGATCAAGCCCATCCTAATGTTTGACAAGGAGGGGGTCATCACCACTGCGGCCAAGGTGCGCGGACGCAATGCGGTGCAGGCCAAACTTCTGGACCTGGTGGAAAAGATCCGTGCCGATGCCCCGGTGACGCCGGCCTTCAACCTGATCGTCTGCGACGGCGGTGTCCCGGAGGACGGCCGTCGCCTGGAGGAACAGCTCAAAAAGCGGATGCCCGGATATCACCAGATCATCCACGGCAGCCTGAGTGCCACTCTGGCGGTACACCTGGGCCCCAACCTGTTGGGAGCTGGAATTCAGCTGCTGCGCACCACGCCGCCGCCCATCGACTGACCCGCCGTCATATCACGATACAGAGGGAGGAACATCCATGCCGGATGCCGCAACGCCTACGCCGGAACAGCTCCGCTATCTGCGGGTGCTGGGGGAAAAATATCCCACCATTGCAGCCGCTTCCAGCGAGATTATCAACCTGGAAGCCCTGCTTCGTCTGCCCAAGGGCACCGAACATTTCATGAGCGACCTTCACGGCGAAAATGAGGCGTTCATCCATATTCTCAACAGTGCCTCGGGCGTCATCCGGGAAAAGATCGACACGGTGCTGGGGGACGGGGTACCCGATGCCGAGCGCGCCGAACTTGCCACCCTGATCTACTATCCCAACCAGAAGCTTCCCGAGCTCAAGGAGCGCCAGACAGATCTGGATTCCTGGTACCGCAAGAATCTCTTGTGGCTCATCCAGCTGTGCCGGTTTGTCTCCAGCAAACATACCCGGGACCATGTGCGCAAATGTCTGCCGGCCAACTGCGGACATATTATCGACGAGCTGCTCCACGCCCACTTCGAGGATCACGACAAGGATCTGTATTACGGTCAGATCATTGACAGCATCATCCGCCATGACCGGGCGGATGCCTATATCGTCCGCTTCTGCGAGGTCATCAAGCGTCTGGCGGTGGACCGGCTGCACATCGTGGGGGACCTGTTTGACCGCGGCCCCCGGCCGGATCAGATCCTGGACCGGCTGATCGAACATCATGATGTGGACATCCAGTGGGGCAACCATGACGTGGTCTGGATGGGAGCAGCCGCGGGCAGTCCTATCTGCATTTTTACCGTGCTCAAGACCACGGTGGCCTACAACAATCTGGCAACTCTGGAAAATGGCTACGGCATTAACCTGCGCCCGCTGGAGCATCTGGCCGAGCATCTTTATGCCCATACCGATATTGATCTCTGGCGTCCTCACATTGACCCGCGCACAACGCCGGGACCCGAGGCCATCGCTCGCACGGCGCGGATGCACAAAGCTGTGACCATTCTCATGCTCAAGCTGGAAGCTCAGGTCATTGCCCGCAACCCGGACTTTGAATGCACCGGGCGGGATTATCTCAACCAGATCGACTACGCGGCCGGAACGGTCCGCTGCGGCGGCAAGGTCTATCCCTTGCGGGACCCGGAATTTCCCACGGTAGACCCTGCCTGTCCCAGCCGCCTGACTGCTCAGGAGGAGGATGTCCTGCAAGGGCTGGTGCGCTCCTTCCAGGAGAGCGAGCGCCTGCAGCGGCAGGTCAAGTTCCTCTATGCCAAGGGGGCGGTGTACAAGGTATTCAACAGCAATCTGCTGTTCCACGGCGCAGTCCCCATGACCGAGGACGGTGCCTTTGCGGCGGAGACTTTCGAGGGTAAGAGCTATTCCGGCAAGGCGCTGTTTGACTACTGTGACCGCCGTGCTCGGGAAGGTTACTTTGCCGCGCCGGACAGCCCCCGCCGCCAGGCAGGGCAGGACTTCCTGTGGTATCTGTGGTGCGGGCGGCTGTCCCCGATTTTCGGCCGCAGTGCCATGACCACCTTTGAACGGCTCTACATCGATGACCCGGCCACCCATACCGAGGTCAAAAATCCCTACTATCGGTACATCCAGTACCCCGAGACTGCCGACAAAATCCTCAAGGAATTCGGCCTGACGGGGGAGGGGTGCCATATCATTAACGGCCATGTGCCGGTACGGGCCATTGAGGGCGAAAGCCCGGTCAAAGGCGGCGGCAAGATCATTGTGATTGACGGCGGATTCTGCCGTGCCTACCACAGCCGGACCGGCATTGCGGGGTATACGCTGGTCTATAACAGCCGCGGCCTGACGCTGCGCACCCATCAGCCCTTCGAAAGCGCTGAGAAAGCCATCCGCGAGGATGAGGACATCGCCTCCCGCAGCGAGCAGATCTACGTAGCGCCCCGGCGCATTCTCGTGCGGGATACCGATGAGGGGGCAGAGAAGCGGGCCCTCATCAGTGATCTGGAACACTTGCTGGATGCCTACCAGGCAGGACTTCTGCGGGAACAGATGTGAAAATCCCGAAGCACAGAAAATTTTGCATCAGCATAAGCGGCGCTGTATAAGATGAGCAAATACGTATGATGTTGAGCGGAAGAAACATACGGTGAGGCATCACCCATCATATGAAAAAATGCAAAGCCCCCGCACCACCGGAAAGCAGGTGATGCGGGGGCTTGCCATGTCCCGGAACTTGCGGCGGGACAATTTTGTCATTGGATAGGATCAGAAGTCAACTTCAGTGTCGTAGTAGCAGCACTTGAGCAGCTTCTCCATCTCTTCCTGCGACGGCTGCCGGGGGTTGGAGCCGGTGCAGGCATCGCCGATGGCATTCTTGGCGATTTCGGGCAGACGCTCCAGGAAGACTTCCTCCGGAACGAAGCCCTGCTCGCAGGGATAGCTGTCGGCGCCGTAATGCTGGATGCAGTGGGGAATGTTCAGCGCGTCGTTCATGCCGCGCAGATGCTGGATGAGCAGTGCGACCTTCTCGTCGTCGTTGGCACCGCCCAGCTTCATCTCGTCGGCAATCACGCCGTAGCGCTGTTTGGCCACAGGATCCTTGGCGTTGAAGGCGATGACCTTGGGCAGGTACATGGCGTTGGCCGCACCGTGGATGATGTGAGCGCCGTAGTCGGCAAAGGCGGCGCCGGTCTTGTGGGCCATGGAGTGGACGATGCCCAGCAGGGCGTTGGAGAAGGCCATGCCGGCCAGGCACTGGGCGTTGTGCATGCTGTCCCGCTTGGCCATATCGCCGTTGTAGGACTCCACCAGATCGTTCTGGATCATCTTGATGGCGAAGATGGCCAGGGGATCGGTGTAATCGCAGTGGGCGGTGGAGACATAGGCCTCGATGGCGTGGGTCATGGCGTCCATACCGGTGTGGGCCACCAGCTTCTTGGGCATGGTCTCGGCCAGATCCGGGTCGACGATGGCCACGTCGGGGGTGATCTCAAAGTCGGCGATGGGATACTTGATGCCCTTGGAGTAGTCGGTGATGATGGAGAAAGCGGTGACCTCGGTGGCGGTGCCGGAGGTGGAGGGGATGGCGCAGAAGTGAGCCTTCTTGCGCAGCTTGGGAATGCCGAACACCTTGCACATATCCTCAAAGGTAATGTCGGGGTATTCGTACTTGATCCACATGGCCTTGGCCGCGTCGATGGGGGAGCCGCCGCCCATGGCGACGATCCAGTCAGGGCCAAACTCCTGCATGATGGCCGCGCCGCGCATCACGGTATCCACGGAGGGATCCGGCTCGATGCCGTCAATGATCTTGACTTCCATGCCGGCTTCCTGCAGATAACCGACTGCGCGATCCAAAAATCCGAAGCGCTTCATGGAACCGCCGCCCACACAGACGACAGCCTTTTTGCCTTCGAGGGTCTTGAGGGTCTCAAGAGAGCCCTTGCCGTGGTACAAATCCCGGGGGAGAGTAAATCTGGCCATTGGAATAACCTCCTGACTTTAGGCGCATGAACATGCCGCCGTTCGGAGCGCTCCGTATGGAAAGCCCGTGCGGCGCGCCTGGAAATGTAGAACAGAAGCGGCTTTGACAAAAAAGTGTCAAATGCTTCTACTGTCAGTATAGGCCTCCCCGGGGGGAAAGTCAAGAAGAGTAAATACCAAAAAAAGCGGAAGCTTTTACAGCAAAATGACGGAAGCTTTCCGCAAGAAATAAAATCCAGAAAAAGAGTGCCCAAAACCAAAGGCCTGTGCCGTCCGGCTGCGTTTCCCTGTACACGAGGATTCCGGCTTCCACTCAAGATGAAATGACAAAAAGGACGGAAAAACATGAAATGTTGGAGATCCTGGGGAGGCTTATCCGGCACCTTTTCATCGGACAACTGAAAAGAAAGAGAGAAGGACCGCAAAAGTGCGTCCTCTTTGCCAGGGCAGCTCAGTTTCCGGTGGAAACATTGCGGGAAAGAACCGCCCCGGCACGGTAATTCCCGGGAAAAGACGGCGGTATGGAGGGTGGAGCTCCAAGAGAATATGGGGTGCAAAAAAGGCGGACACCGTTGTCCGGTGCCCGCCTGAAAAGAACGCAGCCGATTCTTATTTGGTGCCGAAGATGCGGTCGCCTGCATCGCCCAGACCGGGAACGATGTAGCCGTTGTCGTTGAGCTTCTCATCCAGAGCGCCGACGTAAATATCCACATCGGGATGGTTGGCATGCAGCGTCTTGAGTCCTTCCGGCGCTGCGATCAGGCCGATGAACTTGATGTGACGTGCGCCGTGCTTCTTGATCTGGGTGATGGCGTCGGAGGCGCTGCCACCGGTGGCCAGCATGGGATCCAGAACAATGACCTCACGCTCGGCGATGTCCTTGGGCAGTTTGCAGTAGTATTCCACCGGCTGGAGGGTCTCCTCGTTGCGGTACAGGCCGATGTGGCCGACCTTGGCGGCGGGAATCAGGTTCAGCATGCCGTCGACCATGCCCAGGCCTGCGCGCAGGATGGGAACCAGGGCCAGCTTGCGGCCGGCCAGGACCTTGGTGCGGGCCAGGCAGATCGGGGTCTCGACCTCGACCTCTTCGGTGGGCAGATCACGGGTGGCCTCGTAGCAAAGCAGCATGGCAACCTCGCTGACCAGGTCGCGGAACTCCTTGGTGCCGGTATGGCGGTCCCGCATCAGGCTGATCTTGTGCTGGATCAGGGGATGATCGACGATCTCTACAACGCTCATAGTGGTGACTCCTTACATCGCAAAGTTTGGCGTCCGCCTGCCGTTGGGCCGCGGACAGCTCGGAATATCGGTCCCTGCACGCGCAGGAGGAATACAAAAGGAAAACTCAGCGGCGCTCGTCCAGGGCGGTGATCTTTTCCACACGATCCTGGTGGCGGCCTCCCTCAAAGGGAGAATCCAGGAACAGATCCATCAGCTGGCAGGCCAGGCCGGGGCCGACCACGCGGGCGCCCATGCACAGGACGTTGGCGTCGTTGTGACGGCGGGTGTACTCAGCGCTGAAGCTGTCGCTGCAGCAGCAGGCACGGATGCCCTTGACCTTGTTGGCGCAGATGGACATGCCGACGCCGGTACCGCAGCACAGGATGGCAAAATCACATTCGCCGCGTACGACAGCCTCGCAGGGGGGCACCGCGCGGTCGGGGTAGTCGCAGCGCGAACCGTCGTACGAACCAAAATCGCGATAGGGGATACCCTGCTCTTCCAGATGCTGGCGCAGAGCCTCCTTCAGAGAAAATCCGGCATGATCCGCCCCAAGGGCGATAGGCTTCATGGGTGCTGTCATAATCAATTGGCTCCTTTTTTGTCTTTTTGGGCCTCCCGTTCGGCGCGTTCCCGCTCGGCCTGGCTCAGACGCAGATAGTCGGGCATCAGGCGGGCAGGCGGCACACAGAGACCGTTTTTCCACATTTCCCTCGCGGCAAGCGCGGCACCGGTGGCACGACCGACGCCCAGCGCCGGGGCACAGGGCTGCGCCTGCTTATCAATATTGTAACACAACGCGGCGCCGTCGCCAACAAAAAATACGCTTTTTTTACAGTGCCGGGCAAAATCCACCGCTTCCTCCGCGGGGGCGGCGGCGTCGGGGGTCAGGCGCTGGTGCGTTTCCAGATCAAAGGCAGCCCAGTAGACCTGCCCGCGGCGGGCGTCCATGGCGCAGACGACGACCCCCTCACCGGTGTGGCAGCGGGCCAGGGCCTCCAGCGTCGAGACGCCGGCGCAAGGCGTCTGGTGTACCAAAGCCATGCCCTTGACGGCGGACATGCCGATGCGCAGCCCGGTAAAGCTGCCGGGACCTGCGGTCACGGCGTAGAGCTCAATGTCCGCAGGATGCAGCCCGGCGGTCTTGAGGGCGGCGTCCACCATGGGCATCAGGGTTTCACTGTGGGTCAGTCCGCAGTTGCAGACGGTCTCATACAGCAGGGTATCGTCGCGTAGAAGCGCCACCGATGCCGAGCGCCCGGCGGTATCCACGGCAAGAATGTTCATGTAAATAGCCTCCTGTCAGGGATGGGCGGGCAGTCACAGCCCGTTGATGAGGATGCGGCGGTCGTCTCCGCCCAGATGCTGGATCTCAATGGTGATGGGATGCTCCCGGGCGATGATGTCGGCACAGTTCTCGCTCCACTCCACAGCCACCACGGCGCCCATGTCCAGGTAATCGTAAAATCCGGCAGCCGCCAGATCGGTCTCGGTGTGGATGCGGTAGAGGTCGAAGTGGGCGAAGGGCCGGGGGCCGCGGTAGTAATTCACGATGGCAAAGGTGGGGCTGGATGCCGGGTCGGTACAGCCCAGGCCCTCGGCAATGCCCTGGCACATGGCAGTCTTGCCCGCACCCAGTCCGCCGGTAAAGGCGATCAGGGCACCGGGCGCCAGACGGGCGGCCAGTTTGCGCCCCAGCTCCACAGTTTCGCTGCGGGAATGAGTCATATATTCTTCCATACGGCGCATACTCCTTTGTGTGACGATGCCAAATGCGGGCGTCTTAAATCGTTTTATTATACAACGTTCCGGACAGTTTGTAAAATTTTCGTGCCGGCTCTTTTCTGCAAGAGACAAAATCGATATAATGATACTGGGTTGTCAGACCCTGTGGAAATTTGACGGAAAGGAGGCAGAGCCCTTGTTCGGACTGATGCGCCGCTATGCGGCCAGAACCGATATGCCCTATCTTGTGATGTGCGGCATCTGTTCCCTCATCAGCATTGTGGTGCTGGTCAGTGTGGGACAGAGCCAGCTGGGCGGCTCCAACAACAAGGCGTCGGTCCAGCTCATTGCCAGCCTGCTGGGCATGATGCTGGCGATCGTCTTTTCCACAGTGGATTACCGCACCCTGGCCCGCGCCTGGCCGCTGCACGCCGTGGTGGCGTGGGGCCTGGTGATCCCCACTCTGTTTCTGCACAATTTCCGGGCAGGATTTCTCACCATCGGCTATGATGCCGGGGGAACCTCCAATTACAGCTGGTACCGTGTGGGCGGCATGACCTTCCAGCCCGCCGAACTGGCCAAGATCAGCTTCGTCCTCACCCTGGCCTGGCACCTGGAACGGGTGCGGGGCAAGGTCAACCGTCCCCTCAATCTGCTGGGGGTGCTTTTGCATATCCTGCTGCCGGTGGCGGCCATTCACATCCAGGGCGATGACGGCACGGCGCTGGTTTTTCTGGGCATCGGTGCGGTCATGCTGTTTGCGGGCGGCCTGTCCGCCTGGCTCATTGCCGGTGCCGGCGTGGCGGCCGTGGCAGGGGGGACGGCGCTGCTCCTGCTCAAGCCCGATATTCTGAAAGGATACCAGTTCAAACGGATCCTGGCGGTGCTCAATCCCACCGACCCCGCCCTGGCGGATTTCACCTACCAGCAGAACAAGGGCTCCATGGCCATCGGCACCGGAGGGCTCACCGGGCAGGGACTGTTCAACGGGGAACATATTTTCGTCCCCAACGCCTGGAACGACTTTATTTTCAGTTACCTGGCCAATGCCCTGGGCTTTCTGGGGGCGGCAGCGGTGTTGCTGCTTCTCTTCGGCATCGGGGCACGCACTCTGCGCACTGCTTACCGCAGCACCGATGCCCTGGGCCGTTACATCTGCGTAGGCATTTTTGCGGCATTGTTCCTCCAATGCGTCATCAATCTGGGCATGAACCTTCAGGTCCTGCCGGTCATCGGCGTTACGTTGCCGTTTTTCTCCGCGGGCGGTTCCAGCGTGGTCATGATGTACCTCTGTGTGGGACTGGTGCTCAGTGTTTCGCTGCACACCCGGCGGAGCCGCGGTCTGGCGGAGTACGCCGACTGATCCGCACATCCAATCATCCAAAACACCCCGGCATGCCGGCCCTGATTCGGGCGGCGCGCCGGGGTGCTTTTTGACGGTAATACGGTTATTCACAGATCCTTCCGCATTTTGACGTGCTCAACGCCTGCCTCCACAAATTTCTCCGAAATGGTGCGGTAGCCGCAGGCCCTGTAAAATCCCTCCACGTGGAATTTGGCGTCCAGCTCAATGCGGTGCATGGTGGGACGGTAGTAGTTTTCCAGCGCGGCCAGGGCAGCCCGGCCCACACCGCGGCCCCGCACGTGGGAGAGGATGCAGAACCGCTGCAGCTGTACCACGCCCTGGGCAGGGAAGGTGCAGCGCAAAGCACCCACAGCGTTGCCGTCCCGCTCCACCACAAAGTGGCGGCAGGGCGAATCCGGCGAATCCGGACCATCCAGCTCATCCTGCTCCACCGATTGGGCAATGCCGTTCTCAACGGGGAACACCGCCCGCCGGATTTCACGATTGGCCCGCAGCAGAGCGTTGGTGTCGGCAGGACACAGAACCACCTCGTGGATCTGTGAGACTTCAGGGGTCGCGGATTCAGTAGTATTCGGATTCAAAGCAGATCAGCCTCCCGATGGTTCGACTTGCCCCGCGCATGGATGCGGCGGGGGACTGTTACAAAGGTATCACCAAACCGGCCGTCCGTCAACCGGGAAGAAAAATCCAGCAGCAATGAGGGCAATTGCGGAAAGTGAGAACTCGTCCAAAAAGTTTACATTTAATTTACGCTTTATCGGTTTGACGCGGTGCAGAAAATCATGTATGATAAGAGAAAGTTCGCTAATGAACAGTTTGCGCGGAGGACAGAATGAACCGGGAATACGATCTGCTGTATACGGCACACAAGATGCGCCGGATGCTGGAACACGCCAGCCAGGAGTTGATGCAGACCAGTGGTCTGCGCCATGTGGAGCTGGAGATCCTGTTCTATCTGTCATACAGTGGGCAGAGCAACACCGCCCGGGACATCAGCGAGGCAAAATATCTCTCCAAAGCGCATATCTCAAAATCGGTGGACAATCTGCGCCGGACCGGCTGCATCACCCTGACGGAGGACGCCTCTGACCGACGCTGCCTGCACCTGGCCCTGACGGAAAAGGGCAGGTCGCTGGCCCGGAGTTACGACAAGGTGATGAGCGGTGCAGTGGACCGGTTGATGTCCGGCGTCACGCCGGAGGAACGTGCCGGAATGCAGAGGGTGTTGGACAAGATCCGGCATAACCTCGATGAAGCGACCGCCTGCCATGAGGGGCAGGGGCCGCAAACGGAGGACAAACCATGAGATCAATCGCGATTGAAAGAGAGTTCGGCAGCGGCGGGCGAGAGGTCGGCCGTCTGGTGTCCGAAAAGCTGGGGGTCCCCTTCTACGATGGGGAGATCCTGTTCAACACGGCGGAGCGTTCGGGCATGGATCTGGGGCAGCTGCGCAACTTTGATGAACGCCAGGCGGGCAGCCTGCTGTTCGACCTTGCCCTGGCAGGCAACCCCAACGCTTACAGCATGCGCACCCGCCTGTACGAGATGTTCGAGGCGCTGCAGGGGACCGTCCGCCAGCTGGCGCAGAAGGAGCCCTCGGTCTTTATCGGCCGCTGCTCCACCGAGACGCTCTCGGGCAAGGACGGTGCGCCCCGGGCGCTGCGCGTATTCATCTACGCATCGGATCCGGTGGCCCGCTGCCGCCGTGTCATGGAAACCGAGCATGTGGACGAGCAGGATGCCCGTTCTCTCATGCGCCACCGGGACAAGGAACGGGAACAGTATTTCCGCTATTTCACACGCAAGAGCTGGGGGGATAAAGCCAACTACGATATTCAGCTGAATACTTCGGTATTGTCGACACAGCAGTGCGCCGACATTCTGGTGGATATCGTCCGCAATATGCCGTAAAAACACACAAACGAATAGGAAAGGGAGGCCGCTATGGCAAACTACGCAGAGATCGAACGTGAAGCAAAAATCTACCTTGACGAATGCGTCCAGAACGATAAGATTGATCCGGCGCTGTTCGATAAATTTGGTGTCAAGCGCGGCCTCCGCGACAAGGACGGCAAGGGCGTCCTGACCGGCATCACCAACATCTCCCGCATTGATGCTTTCAAGATGGTGGACGGCAAAAAGACCCCCTGCGAGGGCAAGCTGTGGTACCGCGGCTATAACGTCTACGATCTGATCCGCGGCCTGCACGGCAAGCGGTTCGCCTTTGAGGAGGCGGCCTATCTGCTTCTCATCGGTGATCTGCCCAACGCCCGGCAGCTGGAAGAATTCAGTAACGTGCTGACCAAATGCCGGGATCTGCCCACCAACTTCACCCGGGACGTGATCATGAAAGCTCCCAGCAAGGACCTGATGAACACCCTGACCCGCAGTGTCCTGACACTGGCTTCCTACGACGATACCATCGGGGACAGCAGCCTTCAGACCCAGCTGGAACAGTGCATCAAGCTCATCAGCGTGTTCCCCATGCTGGCGGTTTACGGCTACCATGCCTACAACTACTACCTCAATGCGGAGAGCATGTACATCCATCGTCCCCAGCCGGAGCTGTCCACGGCGGAGAACATCCTTCAGATGCTCCGCCCCGACCGCAAGTATACCGATCTGGAGGCCCATGTCCTGGACATTGCCCTGCTTCTCCACATGGAGCACGGCGGCGGCAACAACTCCACCTTCACCACCCGTGTGGTCACCTCCTCCGGGTCGGATACCTACTCGGTCATGGCGGCGGCCCTGTGCTCCCTCAAGGGACCCAAGCACGGCGGCGCCAACATCAAGGTCGTGGAGATGGTCAACCATATCCGGGAGACGGTCCACGACGAGACCGACGAGGAGGAAGTCCGCGACTATCTCAGCCGCATTCTGGACAAGCAGGCGTTTGACCACAAGGGCCTGATCTACGGTATGGGCCACGCGGTCTATTCGCTGTCCGACCCCCGCGCCGTGGTGTTCAAGAGCTTTGTCCAGCAGCTGGCTGAGGCAAAGGGACGCAAAAAGGACTTCGACTTCTATAATATGATCGAGCGTCTGGCTCCCCAGGTCATTGCGGACAAGCGCCACATCTACAAGGGCGTCAGCACCAATGTGGACTTTTACAGCGGATTTGTCTATAATATGCTGGACATTCCCCTGGAACTGTACACCCCCATCTTTGCTATCGCGCGTATCGTGGGTTGGAGTGCACACCGCATTGAGGAGCTGGTCAACGTGGACAAGATCATCCGTCCTGCCTACGAGAGCATCATGGAGCCCCGCGCCTACATTCCGCTGGAGGAACGCTGAGCGCCCATCCTGCAAAAAACATTTCCGACTTTCCAACCATATTCACGTCCCCGCAATACGGGCCGTGGCTGAAATGCCGCCGCTGCGATATCGGGAAAATCCCGGACCGCCCGGCGGTATTTTTTTGCAATTTTTCATAGGGGGGCGTTGCGGCAGCGGGGAAAATTTGAATTTCCGATAACAAAATGCACAATATTTTTTGACTGAAAGGGGATAAAATACATTGAAATATTTTTCCGGACACGATATACTAAACTCGAATAACAAATTGTCCGGGAATGTCCCTCGCCGGCAGGAGGAAATCACCCCATGAAAGATCTGTACCAGGCTGCGCGCAGCCTTGTCTGGCTGACACAGTTCGGACTGTCCATCGTGGTGCCGCTGGTGGTCAGCATTCTCGTCGCCGTATGGCTGCAGCGGACCTTTACCCTGGGAGGCTGGGTTGTGGCCGTGGGGGTCCTGGTCGGAATCTTCGGAGCGGTGAGCGGACTGGTCACCTCGCTGCGGGCCATCGACCGCCAGGCCGGGGAAAAAGAGGACCGGCACAAAAAGCCGCCGGTCTATTTCAATCAGCATTGACGGGGCAGGCAAGCCCCTTTAGGAGGAACTCCATGCATAAATACCGTGATGTACTCGGTCAGGTCGGCAGACTGGCCGCCGTGGAGGCGGTCTGTGTGGCGGTGATCCTGGTGGTGTATTTCTTTCTGGGCGGCATGACCGTCAAGGTCCTGCTGGGGGCCCTGATTGGCGGGGCTATGTCGGTGGCACACTTTCTGGTGTTGTCGGTCTCGGTCTGCAACGCCCTGGACCGCGCCAAAAGCGAGGAGGAAGCCGCCCGCGTCCGGGTCTCCATCCAGGCATCGGCCAGCATGCGCTTGCTGGTGATGGCGGTCATCCTCATCGTTCTGTTCAAGATGGGGGTCTGTGACCCGGTGGCGGCGCTGGTGCCGCTGCTCTGCGCACAGCTTGCCCTCAAATTCATCGGCCTGTTCCAGGGCGGAAAGGAGGATGCACAGTGACAGGACCCAAAATTTATTTCATCATTCCGCTGTTCGGCGGCATCCCCATCACCCAGACGACGGTGTCGTCCTTTGTAGTCATGGTGCTGCTCTGCATCGCGGGCATCTGCCTGGGACGCAACCTGCAAAAGCGCCCCGGCCGCCGTCAGGTACTGGTGGAAAAGGGCGTGACCATGCTCTATGACATGGTGGCCGACACCATGGGCCCTCACAACCTTTACTGGACGCCCTACATCGGCGCGCTGTTCCTGTCGTCGCTGTTCGGTACCCTCATCGGCATGACCGGTATTTTCCGTTCGGCCACGTCGGACCTTTCCACCACGCTGACCTGGGCCCTCATGACCAGCGTGCTCTGCTGGGCCTGCGGCATCCGGACAAACGGCTTTTTTGGCTGGCTCAAAGGCTTCTCGGAGCCCATCGCCGTCATGCTGCCCATGAACATTGTCTCCGAGATCGCCCAGCCCATCTCCATGGCCTTCCGTCACTTCGGCAACATTGCGGGCGGCGGTGTTCTCACCAGCCTGCTCTATACCGCCCTGGCGACCCTGTCGGCGGCAGTGCTGGGCCTGGTGGCAAAAAGCATGGTGGTGGCGGCCATTGTCCTGGTCATCGGCATCGCGCTGTTTGCCTGGGGCTGCAAGACTCATAAGCTCATGCGCAAGGTCTTCGGCGTCGTCTTTGCTGTGACCGGCCTGCTGGCACTGGCGGGGCTTTCCGGCGTGCCTTATCTGGAGGTCGGCATCCCCGGCGTCCTCAGCCTGTACTTCGACGTCTTTTCGGGCGGCGTGCAGGCGCTGGTGTTCAGCCTGCTGACCGTGGTGTATATCGGCAATGCCTGCCCGCCGCCGGAGCCGGCCGAGCAGTAACCCATCCCCGATCAGGAATTCAAATCGTACCAACGATTGAAGATAACAAACATCCCCCAAAATGATACCAATATGGAGGCAACGAATTATGGAAGAAGCAATTGTAAGAGCGGCCTGCGCACTGGGTGCTGGTCTGTGCATGGGTCTCGGAGCCATCGGCCCCGCCGTCGGCGAAGGCAACGCGGTGGGCAAGGCGCTGGAGGGCATGTCCCGTCAGCCCGAGACCATGGGCATGCTGCGTACCAACATGATCCTGGGCTGTGCGATCACCGAGTCGACCGGTATTTACTCTCTGGTCATCGCCCTGCTGCTGCTCTTCGTCTTTTGATGAGCCGCACTTGCAACTCGGGAAAGAGAGGAGTGTCAGGACTTGTCGGAGTTTGAGAGCTTTGTCGGCGTAAACCCGTGGACGGCGCTTTTCACCTTCTGCAACATGATGATCACCTTTCTGGTGCTCAGACATTTTCTGTTCGGGCCGGTGAAAAAGATGATCGACGACCGCCAGAAGGAGATCGACACCATGTACGCCGACGCCGATGCCGCGAAACAGCAGGCCCTTGCCCTGGAACAGCAGTACCAGGCCCGCCTGAGTGAAGTCCGGCAGGAAAGCGACGCCATGCTGCGCGACGCCACCGCCCGCGCCCAGAAACGGGAGCAGGAGATCGTGGACGCAGCCCGGGCATCGGCCCGCGCCATGCGCGATGCGGCCGAGGCCGACATTGAACAGGAGAAGAAGAAGGCGGTCAACGAGCTCAAGGATGAGATCGGCGGCATCGCCATGGACATTGCATCCCGTGTGGTGGAGCGCGAGATCAGCGAGCAGGATCACCGCGCGCTGATCGACGAGTTTATCCGGAATGTGGGTGACGCATCGTGACAGAGCAGGCAAAACGCTATGGCGGCAGCCTTTTTGAGCTGGCTGCCGAGGAACAGCTGGATGACCGCATCCTCGGGGAACTGGACGGTGCGGTGTCCTGCTTTGCGGACAATGAAGAATATTTCCGCCTGCTGGCCCTGCCCAGCCTGTCCCACGCCATTCGGCGGGGCCTGCTGGACGAGGCATTCGGCGGGCAGGTGCACCCATATGTGGTGAACTTTCTGAAACTGCTGTGCGACGAGGGGCTGCTCCGTGAGCTGCCCGGCTGCGCACAGGCCTACCGGGAACGCTACAACCAGGCCCACGGCATCGTGCAGGTGAAAGCGGCGTCGGCCATCCCTCTGGATGAGGCCACCCGCACCCGCCTGACCGAAAAGCTGAAAGCTGTCACCGGCAAGCAGATCGAGCTGACGGTGACCGTCGACCCAACGCTTTTGGGCGGCATCCGCCTGGATATGGACGGCATGCGTCTGGACGGCACGGTCCGCGCACGCCTGGACGGCATCCGCGCCGGGCTGGTCAGCCTCACGCTGTAAGGCCCTGCTGCGGACCCGGATACTTTGCAACTGAAAAGATTGAGTGGTGAATCGTAGACGTGCAGATGAAACCTGAACAGATCTCCCGGATCATCCGGGCACAGATCAAGCACTATGCCAATGCCATCGAGCAGAGCGAGACCGGCGTCGTCACCATGGTGGGCGACGGCATCGCGCGCGCCAGCGGCCTGGACAAATGTATGGCCGGCGAGCTGGTGCAGTTTGCCAACGGTGAGTACGGCATGGCCCAGAACCTGGAGGAAAACTCGGTCTCCATCGTCTTGCTGGGCAGCGACGAGGGCATCAGCGAGGGCGGCGTGGTCAAACGGACAGGTCGCGTCGTGTCGGTGCCTGTGGGCGAGGCCATGATCGGCCGCGTCGTCAACGCCCTGGGCCAGCCCATCGACGGCAAGGGCCCCATCACGGCGGAGGAGTACCGTCCTATCGAGGCACCGGCCCCCGGCATCCTCGACCGCCAGCCGGTCAAGCAGCCCCTGCAGACCGGCATCAAGGCCATTGACTCCATGATCCCCATCGGCCGCGGCCAGCGTGAGCTCATCATCGGTGACCGTCAGACCGGCAAGACGACCATTGCCACAGACACCATCCTCAACCAGAAGGGCGGGGACGTGATCTGTATTTATGTTGCCATCGGCCAGAAGCGCTCCACCGTGGCCACCCTGGTGGAGGAGCTGACTGCCGCCGGTGCCATGGACTACACCATCGTGGTGTCGGCCACCGCGTCGGAACTCTCCCCCCTGCAGTATATCGCGCCTTATGCGGGCTGCGCCATGGGCGAGCACTTCATGCACAAGGGCCGCCATGTCCTCATTATCTATGACGACCTGTCCAAGCATGCGGTGGCCTACCGCGCCCTGTCGCTGCTGATCCGCCGTCCTCCGGGACGTGAGGCTTACCCCGGCGACGTGTTCTATCTCCATTCCCGCCTGCTGGAGCGGGCTGCCAAGCTGTCCGACGCCAAGGGCGGCGGCTCCCTGACGGCCCTGCCCATCATCGAGACCCAGGCGGGCGACGTGTCGGCCTATATCCCGACCAACGTCATCTCCATCACCGACGGCCAGATCTTCCTGGAGACCGAGCTCTTCCACTCCGGCGTCATGCCGGCAGTCAACCCGGGCATTTCGGTCTCCCGTGTGGGCGGCAACGCCCAGATCAAGGCCATGAAGAAGGTCGCCGGTACCCTCAAACTGATCTACTCCCAGTACCGCGAGCTGCAGGGCTTTGCCCAGTTCGGCTCCGATCTGGATGCCGACACCAAGGCCCGCCTGGCCCAGGGCGAGCGCATTGTGGAGGTCCTCAAGCAGGACCGCAGCTCCCCGGTGCCGGTGGAAAAGCAGGTGGCGATCCTGTACGCCACGGTGCGCGGTTACCTGGACAAGGTGGCTGTGGCCGATGTCAAGGAGTACGAGCGCGGCCTGTATGAATTTTTGGATTCCAACTCGCAGGCCTGCGGCGTTATGCAGGAGATCCGCGACACCGGCGCATTGTCCGAGGACGCGGACAAGACGCTGGCCGCGGTTCTGACGGAGTACACCGATGCATTTGTCAAGGCACGATAATACGGCGGAAAGGAGGCGGTTTGCATGGCAGGTTCCGTGAAGGACATCAAACTGCGCATCAAGAGCGTGCAGGGCACCATGCAGATCACCAAGGCGATGGAGCTGGTAGCGTCCTCCAAACTGCGCCGCGCCAAGGAGCGGGTGGAACACAGCCGCCCCTATTTTGAGACGCTGTATCATACGCTGTACGACATCGCCGCGGCAAACACCGAATTCCAGAGCCCCTACCTGCTTCACCGGGAGACCGGCCGCACCTGCTATGTGGTCATTGCAGGCGACCGGGGCCTGGCGGGCGGCTACAATGCCAACGTGCTGCGCTGTGCCGCTGCCGACGCCGAGGGCAAGGATATCTGCGTGCTGCCCATCGGCCGCCGCGCCGTGGAACACTATGAGCGCCGGGGCATTCCCATTGTGAGCAAGGCCTTTGAGATGGCGGGGGACCTGTCGGTCAGCGATTGCTATGAGGTGTCCCGCATGCTGTGCAAGCTGTATCTGGCGGGGGAGATCCGGGAGATCCGCATCGTGTTCACCCAGTTTGTGTCCATGCCGACCCAGACCGCGATGGTGCTGCCGGTGCTGCCCTTTGATGTGCCCCGCACGGGGAAGGGAACTGCCGGACGGGAGATGATCCTCTATGAGCCGGACAGCGAAAAGGTGTTTGATGCCATCATTCCCGAGTATCTGGCGGGCGTCGTCTACGGCGCTTTGTGCGAGAGCGTTTCCAGCGAGCTGGGGGCCCGGCGCACGGCAATGGACTCGGCCAGCAAGAATGCGGCCGATATGATCGACCGCCTCAACCTGCATTACAACCGCGCCCGTCAGGCTGCCATCACCCAGGAGATCACCGAGATCGTGGCGGGTGCCGGTGCGGACTAATTTAACCATTTGACAAGGAGTTGTAAGCCCATGTCGGAGAAAAATATCGGCAGCGTGGTACAGGTCACCGGCCCGGTTCTGGACATCCGGTTCCCGGAAGGCAGCCTGCCCGCGCTGCTCAACGCCATCGAGCTGGACAACCACGGCACCCGTCTGGTGGCTGAGGTAGCCCAGCAGATCGGCGATAATGTGGTGCGCTGCATCGCCATGAGCAGCACCGACGGTATGGTGCGCGGCGACAAGGCGGTGGACACCGGCGGGCCCATCACAGTGCCCGTCGGCGAGGGCTGCCTGGGCCGTGTGTTCAACCTGCTAGGCGAGCCCATCGACGAGAAGCCCGCCCCCGAAGGCCTGGAGCGCTGGCCCATCCATCGCCCGGCCCCCGGCTTTGACGAGCAGGAGGGCGCCACCGAGATTCTGGAAACCGGCATCACGGTCGTCGACCTGATCTGCCCCTACGCAAAGGGCGGCAAGATCGGTCTGTCCGGCGGCGCGGGTGTCGGCAAGACGGTGCTGATCCAGGAACTGATTTACAATATCGCTACGGCGCACAACGGCTACTCGGTGTTTACCGGCGTGGGCGAGCGCACCCGTGAGGGCAACGACCTTTACGGCGAGATGAGCGAGAGCGGCGTTCTGAGCAAGACGGCGCTGGTCTACGGCCAGATGAACGAACCCCCGGGAGCCCGTATGCGGGTGGCCCTGTCCGGCCTGACCATGGCGGAGTATTTCCGCGATGTCAAGAACCAGGATGTGCTGCTCTTCATTGACAACATCTTCCGCTTTACCCAGGCGGGTTCCGAGGTCAGCGCCCTGCTGGGCCGTATGCCCTCCGCCGTGGGCTACCAGCCCACCCTGGCCACCGAGATGGGCGCCCTGCAGGAGCGCATCACCTCCACCCGAAAGGGTT
>JAHZHS010000017.1:20308-21370 GCA_019420135.1 Oscillospiraceae bacterium
CTGCGGACGACCTGACCGACCCGGCCCCGGCCACTACCTTCACCCACCTGGATGCCACCACCGTTCTGAGCCGTGAAATCTCGGCCCAGGGCATCTACCCGGCTGTGGACCCGCTGGAATCCACCAGCCGCATCCTAAGCCCCGAGGTGCTGGGCCGCCGTCACTACGACGTGGCCCGTGCGGTCCAGAAGGTTCTGCAGCGCTACAAGGAACTGCAGGACATCATCGCCATCATGGGTATGGACGAGCTGGGCGAGGAGGACAAGCTGACCGTCGCCCGTGCCCGCAAGGTGCAGCGTTTCCTGTCTCAGAGCTTCCACGTGGCGGAGCAGTTCACCGGCATGCCCGGCCAGTACGTCCCCCTCAAGGAGACACTGCGCGGCTTTGAGGCCATTCTGGGCGGCGACTGCGACGACCTGCCGGAGAGCAGCTTCCTGTTTGCCGGCACCATCGACGACGTTTACGCCAAGGCGAAGAAATAATCCGGCTTAGGGAGGTAGCATATGGGAACATATTCCCTGAAAGTCGTGACGCCGGACGGCTGTGCCTTCGACGGCCAGGCGGCGCGCCTGGTCTGCCGGACCATCACCGGCGACATTGCCATTCTGCCCGGCCATTGCGATTATTGTACGGCCCTGGGCATGGGGGAGGCGCATATCGTCCTGGAGGACGGCACCACCCGCCGTGCAGCCTGCATGGGCGGCCTGCTCAGCGTGCTGAAAGGCCAAACCCGTCTGGTGGCCACCACATGGGAGTGGGCGGATGAGATCGACGTTCCCCGCGCCGAGGCAGCCCGTGCCCGCGCCGAGGAACAGCTGGCCCGCAAGGACCTGGATGACCGGGAACTGGAACTAGCCAAGGCCCGGCTGCGCCGCGCTCTGGTGCGCACGTCTGTGGCAAAATAAAAAAGAATAAGAACCGGGCCCCGGCGCCTGAGCATTTCGCTCGGCCGGGGCCCGGTTTTTTCTTTTTGCGGGATGACAAAAGGAAAAGCCCGAACACTTTCGTGTTCGGGCTTTGGTGCGGATGAAGGGCTTTGAACCCACACTCTTTTAAGGGAAC
>JAHZHS010000170.1:0-1629 GCA_019420135.1 Oscillospiraceae bacterium
GCCCGCTGCAAAATCTGCGTTTGCCGTCGGTCCGGCCCCGCTCCGGTTCAAGATGTCTTTTTGCGGACCGCGCGCTTTTTGCCGCCGCTTCTGATCGCCTTGCGCCCCGGCTTTTTGGGAGCAGGCTGGAGGCGGATACGGACAAACTGGATCGGATTGCCATTGGGAAGCATCCGCTCCTCCACCTCGAGGCCGGGCAGCGCGGCCAGGAACCGGTTCAGGCTCTTGCTGCCGAAATTGCGCACATCAAAGTCGGGATAGCGCTTGATAAGCTGATCCCCGATGCGGCTGGTCCGTACCCAACCGGTGCCGTCGTCCATCTCATCAATCATGCCATGCACCAGACGCTCCACCGAATCCCGGTTGATTGCCGTGTCGTCGCTGGCCGCCTGCAGGGTTTCGCCCGCGGTGGGGACAACCGTCTCCTCCTCCGGCTCCGCATTGTCGAGAATGAGGTCAAGATATTTGAACTGGTCGCAAGCCTTGACAAAGGGGCCAAGGGTCTTGCTTTCCCCCATGCCAATGACCAGCTTGCCGGCTTCCCGCAGGCGGGCAGCGAGGCGGGTAAAATCACTGTCCGAAGATACAATGCAGAAACCGTCCAGATTGCCGGAATACAAAAGATCCATGGCATCGATGATCATGGCGGAATCGGTTGCGTTTTTGCCCGTGGTATAGCTGTATTGCTGCACCGGAATGATGGAGTTGTTGAGCAGCACATCCTTCCAGCTTTTCAAGCGGCTGTCGCTCCAGTCGCCGTAGATGCGTTTGCAGGTAGCCACGCCAAAAGACGCAGCCTCATCCAGAATAGCCTTCACATATTTGGGAGAGATGTTGTCTGCATCGATCAGGACCGCAAGTTTCAGATCTTCCACCAGCGGAACCTCCTTTACTGATGACGGGTCAGCGCTGCAGAATTGCGCTTGCCCGAAAATTCGCGGGGTTGGAAATACATGTAAAGCTGACAGGGAATCATCCCGTTATAAATCTTGCGCCGTTTGGTCGCCTTGGCGCCAAAGTGCTCCTCAAACGCCGCATCAGCTGTAATGGCATACAGCCCGGTCCCAGGCGACGAACGCCACACTTGTCCGAGGACCCGTGCCAGGGAAGCAGCTTCCGCTGCATCGCCCAGGCGCTCGCCATACGGAGGATTGGTCAGCACCACCGCCTGGGGCATGGCATGGAAATCCTTTACATCGGCCACCTCAAACCGGCACCGGTCCCCCACTCCAGCCAGCTTGGCGTTGGCCGTGGCCAGCGCCACCGCCGCCGGGTCAATGTCATATCCGACTCCTTCAAAAGCAGCGTCCATACGGGCTGCCTCCAGCGCCTTGCGGCGCTCCTGAGCCCAGATCCCACGCGGCAGGAAACTAAACGTCTCCGCTGCAAAACGGCGGCGCAGGCCGGGCGCAATGTTCAGTGCTTTCTGCGCCGCCTCAATCACCATAGTACCCGAACCGCAGAAAGGATCCTGTACAAATGTGTCGCGGCGGACATGCCCCAGGTCCGCAATGGCGGCAGCCAGTGTCTCCTTGATGGGAGCAAGCGTCGCATTGCGGCGATACCCCCGCTTGTGCAGGCCATCCCCGGAGGTGTCCAGCATGAGCTCCACCACGTCCTTGCGCAGGG
>JAHZHS010000170.1:1639-4402 GCA_019420135.1 Oscillospiraceae bacterium
CACCTGTCTCGGGCAGTGAAGTAACGTGATGCCCGGCCATCAAGCGTTTGACGATGGCCTTTTTGACAATGCTCTGGCAGGCCGGCACGCTGGATAATGTACTGGACAGGCTGGATCCTTTCACCGGAAACTGTGCATCTGGCGGCAGGAGGTCCTCCCATGCAATACTGTATACACTGTCGAACAGCTCGTCAAAGGTGACGGTGCGAGCGGTTTTGAGCAGCAGAAGAACCCTTTCCGCCGTGCGGAGATTCAGGTTTGCCGCCGCGATAAGGGAGGCATCTCCCTCAAAGGCAACACGGCCATCGGTCACCTTGACATTCTCCGCTCCCAGCCGTTTGACCTCAAAAGAGAGGGTTGATTCTGTACCAAAAAAACAGGGCGCAACAAGTGTGTAACGCTCGGGCATAACAATTCCTTTCTTTGTGAATACGTTCTGTATCCGGGAAAAATCCTTCCAAAAGACATCCGGACCGGATGATAACCCAAAAAGGCCCTGCGTCAGAATGCTGTGTGACAACAGAGCCTGCTTTTCTCTATGATCTATGATAACTCCGGTAAGACAGATCAGCCACGACGGCGGGAGTAGCCCCCGCGACGGTTTTCCGTCACCCGCTTGAGATCTGCGATTTTCTCTTCGCTTTGGGTTTTGTAGCGCGCCATCATATCCTCAAAGCTCATCTCGCCCTTGGGCTGGGACGGTTTGGGCTGCCAGACACGCGGGGGAGCCTCACGGCGCTGCGGACGAGGGCCACGGGTATTTCCGCCGCCCTGGCGGTGGCCGCGCTCAGGAGCCGGCTGGGTACGCTTGATCGACAGTGCGATCTTCCCGTCCGGAGCAATATTCAGAACCTTGACCGAAACAGTCTGTCCCTCAGACAGAACCGTCGACAGATCCTGCACAAACTCATACGAAACTTCCGAAATGTGGACAAGGCCGGTCTTGTTTTCCGGCAGCGCAACAAAGGCACCAAACGGTTTTAGACCGGTGACTTTGCCTTCTAAAATGTCCCCTACCTGTAATGCCAAACTGTAATACCCCTTTGCTCTTCGCTGTATTTTCAGAAAAGGCCCGCATAGCCATTTTCTGCCCTAAAAGAATTACTTGCCGCTGATGTCGTAGAAGATCCGCTCATTCGGACGGGCATATCCCTGTTCCCGGGCAATCCGCTCGATAATTGCATCCTCCCCGTCGGACAGCGCACGATCCAGTTCCTCATTCTCGGCCTTCTGCTCTTCGACCTGTGTCTGGAGAGAATCCAGCTCCTGACGTTTGGAACCGATTGTCACCTGGCAGCGGATCACATTGACAACCAGATACCCGCACAGCAGGCAAATCAATGCCGGCAATACCCACTTGGGCATTTTACCATGTTTTCTCATTGTTGCGACCCGCCTCCCTTCCGGCTGCATCTCAGGCAATGCAGGCTCAGGCACCTGCGTATGTTTAATTATATAATATCCTTTTTGGATTTTGCAACATTTTTTTCTGTTTTTTTCTCTTTTTTAACCGTTTGCGCGCCTTCACTCTTTGTCCGATTCCAAGTGCATTCCGGCAAAGCCATACCTTCGCGGGATTCAACACCTTTTTCTCCCCCCACTGCAAAGGCATAACAAGTACCGCCAACAGCAGACGCATTCCGTGCCGTAATACCGGTACCGCTGTGACCTGCCACCCCAGCGCTCCCACTCCCATTGCCGCCGCCATATACCAGCGCGCCGTTCCGCTGGCCGACAGTTGCGCTGCAAATCCGCACACTGCCACTGCCGCTGCCGCAAAGCTCAGAAGGTCCAATATCAGGCCCGCGATACAGCTTTCCCCCAGGAGCAGCTCCAGAGCGCTGCGCCCTGCCGCAATGCAAAGCCCAATCCCCAGACACCACAATACGTCCGTCCAGACCGCCCAGAACGGCGGGGAAACCGCCATGAGCGTTCACCCAAACAGACGCCGGAAAAAACCGCCTGACGTCTGTTTATTTTCACTATACTGCAAAAACTCAATTTTCCCTGTAATACGCACCTCTCCCGTGCGAACCGAGAGTTCTCCCACCTGGATCTGCTGTCCGCCAATGGTAAGGTTTCCCTCAGTGGTTTCCAGCGAAGCAATGGTTTCATCGCAGCTGATGACCCGCGTAACGCCGGTAGCCACCAAGGAACGCCGGTCCTCCAGCGTAAGGGTATGCGCCTGCACCGGCAACTCGGTCAACTGCAGCTCATTTTGTCTGGACGGCATGCCCGCCACCTCCTATTTCAGGGCACGGCACAAACAACAGACCGGGCCCGCATATCAGCTTGGTTTCCCTAGCTATATATGCGGGCCCGAAACAAAATATGCCGGTTCAGCCGGAAATCACTTCATACAATTCCCGCGCCACATCCTTGCCGCGAGGTTCTTCCACCGAAAGTACCTTCACCTTGACTGGCTTGTTGCCAAAGGTAATCTCGATCTCGTCGCCAGCTTTGACCGCATAACTGGCTTTGGCCGCCTTGCCGTTGACCAGGACACGGCCGGCATCGGCCACCTCGTTTGCCAGTGTGCGCCGCTTGATCAGGCGGCTGACCTTCAGATATTTATCCAATCGCATCTTGATTCCTCCTGCTGTGGGGTATTCCTCCGATATGCAAACGCCCGCCGCTTTTGGGCAGAGCAAGCACAGGAAAGCTGCCATCTGCCCTTGGATGCAGAAAACCGCTTTTCTGTGCACGCCTTGCTTTCAGCGACGGGCAATGCTTTTTCGGCTGACTTACTGGACAGCGTCCTTC
>JAHZHS010000171.1 GCA_019420135.1 Oscillospiraceae bacterium
GTGCAGAGGATCAGAAGCAGATACACCGCCATGACGCAGAAGGTCCGCGCCAGGGCGCCCAGAAGGGTGGCGTCCCGCAGGTAGAGGAAGTTGCCGCACAGCCAGAGCAGGGCCAGCGCTCCGGCCAGACTTGCCGCTGCCCGCAGGGCAAAGCGGCTGCGGCGGTGCAGCGGATAGGCAAAGATCTGCATGCCCACCACCGCCTGCAGCAGAAGCAGCGGCAGACGGACATCGGCATACCAGTCCGGCATTGCCATTATCTTCCCCCCTTGTACTGGGCCAGCGCCTGCAGAAATTCCGTGCGGCGCGACTTGCTCACGGCCAGGCGGTCCTCCCCGACGACCACCTCGTCGCCGTAGACCCCCCGCACGTATTTGAGATTCACCAGATAGCAGGAGTTGCACCGGGCAAAGTGCGCCCCCGCCAGCTGTTTTTCGTATTTGGACAAACTGCCCCACTGCTTGATGACCCCGTCATCGGTGTGGATGAGCAGATCGTGGTCGAACACTTCCAGATAATGGATCATGTCGGAGGTCAGGCGCAGGCCGCCTTCCCTCGTCTTGATGTCCAGCACCACGCCGGTCTGCCGGTAGCCCAGCACCCGCACCACCCGGTCCAGCTTGGCCGCAAAGGGCTCGTAGCTGATGGGCTTGACAATATAGTCGAAGGCCTGCACCGAGTATCCCTCGATGGCATACTGGGTCAGGCTGGTCACAAAGACGATCATGACCTTGCGGTCCACCTCCCGGATGCGGTGGGCGGCCTCCATGCCTGTCATGTCGGGCAGGCGGATGTCCAGAAACAGCAGGTCGCAGTCCCGGTCATAGTGATCCAGCAGGTCCATGGCCCGGTCGTAGCGCTGTATGGTGTAGGCAAACTCGGGGTGTGCCTCCCGGTATTGCTCCAAAAAGCCCAGCAGCCGCTCCGCCTGCTCCTGCTCGTCCTCCAAAAGGCCGATCTTGTACATGCTCTGTCCTCCCTGTTCCGGCATCGCCGTTGCCTGCATGGGAACCGGGTACGCCTTTCCATGCCGAATCGCCCCGGAGCGCCGCAACCGCTCCGGGGCTGTGTCCGGCTGCGGGGAAATCCCGTCCGCCTGCCCGTATTTTCCATGATACTGTACTTATCATAGTATACCGGCGTTTGCTCTGTCAACGGCGAAGCCCTCTCCCCCTCCGCCGGGGCCCGGCTGCGGGCCGGGAAAACTGCGAATGGCTGTCCTTTCATTGACAACAACCGGCCGCTTATTGTATGCTTGCCCTAGAAATACTGCCGAAGGAGGACTGTCCCATGCCCACCACCATCCTGATTGCCGAGGACGACGCCGACATCCGGGAGGTGCTCCGCCTCTACCTGGAGGGGGAGGGCTTTGCGGTGGCTGAGGCGGAGGACGGCCAGAAAGCCCTGGAGCTGGCCCTGGCCGCCGAGCCCGACGCCGCCATCCTGGACGTGATGATGCCGGGGATGAACGGCTACGAGCTGACCCGGGCGCTGCGGCGGCACAGCGACATTCCCATCCTCATCCTCTCGGCCAAGAGCGGGGACAACGACAAGATCCTGGGCCTCAACCTGGGGGCGGACGACTACATTGCCAAGCCCTTCAACCCCATGGAGGTGGTGGCGCGGCTGAAAGCCCATCTGCGCCGGGCGGGCCGCACCCGCCGGGACACCCTGACGGTGGGCCCCCTGACCCTGGACACCGCCGGGCTGCAGCTCTATAAAAACGGGGTGCCCATTCCCCTCACCCCCACCGAGTACAAGATCCTGGCCCAGCTCATGGCATCCCCGGGGCGGATCTTCACCAAGGTGCAGCTGTACGAGGGCATTGCCGGGGAATACTTTGAGAGCAACGACAACACCATGATGGCGCACATCTCCAAGCTGCGGGAAAAGATCGAGGACGATCCCAAGAACCCGCGGTGCATCATCACCATCCGTGGACTGGGGTATAAAATTGAAGGCTGAACCGCACCGGGACAGCGGCCTCTTCGGCCTGCTGGTCCGAAATTATCTCTGTTTCACCCTCACCCTGCTGCTCATTGCAGCGGGGATCTATCTGCTGTGGGATCACCAGCTCAACCGTCTCCTCGATCCCTTCGACTGGGACGGCATCCTCACCGACGACCGCCTGGCCGCGGGGGACTACGACGCCCTGGCCCGCCGCCTGAAAGGGGCGGACAACGCCTTTTCGGTGCTGGACGGGGACGGGGCGGTGCTCTATCAGTCCGACCCGGAGGTCTGTGTCACCCTGACCCCCGCCGAGCTGGCCTGCGTCTCCCCCTACGACGGCAGCTACTACATCGAGGCCTTTCCCGAGCGGGACGCCGACGGCAACACCCGCTACCGGGTGCTGCGCTATACCCTGGCCGACGGCATGACCGACATCGACGCCGAGCTTCTGCTGGACGCCCAGTTCCGGGTATTATCCGGCAGCCTGGTGCCGGGGCAGACCGCCTACACCGCCCGGCAGTACGCCATCCTCAGCGGGGCCTACCCCGACCACGCCACCCTCTACCGCTATGACTTCACCGCCAGTGACGGCAGCGGGCGCATTCTGCTGTTGCAGGTGGCCCTGCCCGACGAGCAGGCCCTCTACCAGGCCTCCCAGGATTCCTGGCGGGTGTGGCTGCTGGCCATTCCCCTGTATGTGGCGGCGGCGGGATTTTTCATCCATCGGATCAGCCGCCGCATCCGCAAACCCCTGGACCGGCTGCACACGGCGGTGGTGGCCCAGGCCCAGGGCAAGCCGGTGCGGGTGGGAGACTGCGGCGGCGTGCGGGAGCTGGCCCGCATCGGAGAGAGCTTCGACCGTCTGTCCGACCGCCTGGCCGAGAGCGAGCGGGAGCGGGAGCAGCTGGACCGGGAGCGCCAGCAGATGATCGCCAACATCTCCCACGACCTCAAGACGCCGGTGACGGTGATCTCGGGCTATGTGGACGCTCTGGCCGACGGCAAGGTTCCCCCGGAGCAGGAGGCCCGGTATCTGGCGGCCATCCGCAGCCGCACCGCCGCCCTGACCCAGCTCATCAACGCCTTCCACGAGTACAGCAAGGTGGAGCATCCCCGCTTTGTGCTCCAGCGGCGGCGGGTGGACCTGTGCGAGTATCTGCGGGAGTATCTGGCCGCCAAGTACGACGAGATCGAGCTGGCGGGCTTCACCCTGCAGGTGGACATTCCCGAGACGCCCTGCCCCTGCTCCCTCGACCCCTTTGAGCTGGGCCGGGCGCTGGACAACCTCATCGGCAATTCCCTGCGCTACAACCGGCTGGGCACCGTGCTGTCGGTGTCCCTGGCCCTGGATGGCACCCAGGCCGTGGTGACGGTGGCGGACAACGGCCACGGCATCCCCGCCGACCGGCTGGACACCATCTTTGAGCCCTTTGTGGTGGGCAGCGACGCCCGCAACCAGGGGGGCAGCGGGCTGGGGCTTTCCATCACCCGGCGCATCGTGGAGCTGCACGGGGGCAGCATCGGGGTGGAGTCCGGCCCCAGCACCGGCACCGCCTTTACCATCCGGCTGCCGATGGCCGGCCCCGGCGAAGAACCCTCCCGCAAATCCTGAATCTTTCCCCGCGCTCAAACGGCCGGGGAGGAGGAAACCATGCGTTTTTCCTCCTCCCCGGCCGTTTTGTGTACAAACCTTGCGAAATCTTAAGGTTGCCTTGAGGCTGGGCAAAGGTTGGGGGTGTAGCATATCCTTGTCAAACCAAGGAGGTGACCCACCAGTGCAGGAGCTGTACCCCAGGACCCGGCCTCTCATCGAGGTGCGGGACATCCGCAAGGAATACCCCCTGGGCGACGAGACCGTCGTTGCCCTCAAGCGGATCAATCTGAACATCATGCGCGGCGAGATCTGCTGCATTTTCGGCACGTCGGGCTCAGGCAAGAGTACCTTTCTCAACCAGCTGGCGGGCATGGAAAAGCCCACCCGGGGCATTGTCCGCATCGGCGGGGTGCCGGTGTCCCAGCTGGACGAAAACAAGCTGGCGGCCTTCCGGCAGCGGCACATCGGGTTTGTGTTCCAGTCCTACAACCTGCTGCCCCACCTCACCGCCACCGAGAACGTGGCTCTGCCCCTCATGTTCCGGGGGGTGCCCCGCAAGGAGCGGGAGGAAGCCGCCCGCAAGATGCTCTGCCGGGTGGGGCTGTCCCACCGGCTGGACCACTTTCCCCGCCAGATGTCCGGCGGCCAGCAGCAGCGGGCCGGCATCGCCCGGGCCTTCATCGCCCGGCCGGACGTGGTGTTTGCCGATGAGCCCACCGGCAACCTGGACTCCAAGACCACGGTGGAGATCATGGAGATGATCTGCGCCTTTTCCCGCAAATACCACCAGACCATCATCCTGGTCACCCACGACCCGGAGATGGCCGCCTATGCCGACCGCATCGT
>JAHZHS010000172.1 GCA_019420135.1 Oscillospiraceae bacterium
CCGCCGCCCAACCCGCTTGTCGCCAGCGTCCGGGCGAGCTGGGTCTCTCCCACGTCTGTGGGCCCCAGAAACAGCATGGCACCGATGGGTCTGCCCGATTCCCGCAGTCCGGTACGACTTCGGCGGATGGCTGCTGCCACCGCCTTGACCGCCCGGGGCTGCCCGATAACTTCCTGGGAGAGGCGGTTTTCCAGCTGGCACAGCCGTTCCCGCTCAGCCTCCCCCACCCGTTCCACCGGAACGCCGCTGGCTTTGCTGACCACCCGCGCGATATCCGCGGTCTTCAGTTCCGGCATGGGTTCACTGCGCCGGTCCGCGCATCGGATCCGCACCGAGGCCGCCGCCTCATCCAACAAGTCGATGGCTTTATCGGGCAGATAGCGCCCCGGCAGATAGCGGACGCTGAGTTCTACCGCCGCATGGATGGCCTGTGCCGGAATGGCAATGCCATGATAGCGTTCATAGCGCGGCATGAGCCCTGTCAGGATCTTTTCCGCTTCCGCCGGGCTTGGTTCGTCCACAATGACCTTGCCGAAGCGGCGATCCAGGGCCGAATCCTTCTGGATGGTACGGCGGTATTCCTCCTGTGTGGTGGCACCGATCAGCTGAATTTCCCCCCTGGCCAGCATGGGCTTTAAAATACTGGCCGCATCGATGGCCCCCTCTGCTGCCCCGGCCCCCGCAATCACATGGATTTCATCGATGAAAAGAATGGTGGAGCGGTCGCGGTACAATTCCTCCAGCAGATTTTTGAAGCGCTCCTCAAAATCACCCCGGTATTTGGTGCCCGCTACCATGGACGCCATATCCAAGGACAATACCCGTTTGCCCCGCAGGCTCTGAGTGACCCGCCCCGATGCAATGCGCTGGGCAAGAGCTTCCGCCAGCGCACTCTTTCCCACCCCCGGTTCCCCCAAAAGGCAGGGATTGTTTTTCTGGCGCCGGCAGAGAATCTCGATCATCCGATCCAGCTCCGCATCCCGGCAGGGCACCGGGTCCAGCTGTCCTTCCTGGGCAAGGCGGGTCAGATCCCTGCCGTACTTTTCGCTGGGGCGGCTGCCCCGCGAGGTACTCATCCTGGGCTGCGCCGGCAGAACCAACTGTCCTGAAAGCTGACGGCATTCCCGGGCGGCCTGGGCCACCTCCACCCCCAGTTGTGCCATCCAAACGCTGGCCGTGCAGGCGCAGTCCTCCAGCAGGGCGCAAAGAAGGTGTTCGTTTTCCGCCCGGGGTGCCCGTGCGGCTCTTGCTCCCAGAACAGCGAATTCCAGAGCCTTGCGGGTCTCGGGTGCCAGATCTTTTGCCTTCAGGCGAACCGGTGCACCGTGGCAGCTGCGCTGGGCCGAACATTCCATCAGCGCCGACGGCGTAACATGTTTACGACGCAGGAATTCGGCTGCAGGCCCGTTGTCCGTTTCCAGCATGGCCAGCAGGATGTGCCCTGTGTCGGCGCTGGAGCACCCCTCCTGAGAGGCCAATGTCAGCGCTTTGCCGACCGTGCGGCAGGTCTGACGGGATAATCCTTTTTGAAAATAGAGCATAAGCATTTCCCCCTTGTCAGGCAGCCGGTATTCATGCGGCATACCTTCCACGGACAGTATAGGCGAAGCCCTGGCAAATAATCATCGAAAGCGGGCAAAAGCCATGGCGGAGCTCTCTTTCACGTGGTATAATAGTTGTCGGATTTTTGGCGGGCTGCCCTTTTGTCCGGGAAGGCTTTCCGGCAATTTGTTCTTGCTCACACCAAATTCCAATCCACGGAAAGGCAGGAAGGTTATGCTCAGATTACTCCGTTACATACGCGGTTACGAAAAAGAGACCGTGATCGCTCCCCTTTTCAAGATGTTGGAAGCCTGTTTTGAGCTTCTGGTCCCCATCGTCATGGCGACGATCATTGACGAAGGTATCAAAAATGCCGACGTGCCCATGATCTGGCGCCAGTGCGGCCTGCTGGTCCTGCTGGCAGTGGTTGGTATGGTATGCAGCCTGACAGCGCAGTATTTTGCCGCAAAATCTGCTCTGGGATTCGGCACCGCTCTGCGGCGCGATCTGTTTGCCCATATCGACACCCTGTCCTACACCGAGCTGGACAACATCGGCACGCCCACCCTGGTCACCCGCATGACCAGCGACATCAACCAGGTGCAGAACGGTCTGAATATGACCCTGCGTCTGCTGCTGCGCTGTCCTTTCATTGTCATCGGCGCCATTGTGATGGCATTTACCATCAGCCCCAGGCTGACACTCTGGTTTTTGCTTATCACGGCGGTCATCTCCCTTATCGTCTATCTCATCATGCGGGCCACGGTCCCCATGTACCACAAGTCCCAGAGTACACTGGACCGTGTCACCCTGCTGACCCGGGAAAACTACGTAGGCGCCCGCGTGGTGCGCGCCTTTGCCCGCCAGCAGGACGAGATGGCAGACTTTGCCGCTACCAACGACCGTCTTAGGGATTTCCAGCTGGCTGCCGGTCGGATTTCAGCACTGATGAATCCTCTGACCTATCTGGTGGTGAACCTGGGGGTCATTGCCGTTCTCTGGTATGGCGGACGGGAGGTAGATACCGGCACCCTCACTCAAGGCGAGATCACCGCTCTCATCAATTATCTGAGCCAGATTTTGCTCAATCTGCTGCGGGTGGCCGACCTGGTCATTGTGGCGACCCGCGCCATTGCCAGCGCCCTGCGCGTGACCGAGGTCTTGAACACTCCCTGCACCATGCCGGATCCCGCCGCCCCCGATCTGAAAGAAGTTCCCGGGTCCGACGCCGTTGCTCTGGACGGTGTCACCTTCACCTACAACGGTGCCGGCGCCCCCAGCCTGGAAAACATCACTCTGCATGCCGCCGCAGGAGAGACCATCGGTATCATCGGCGGTACCGGCAGCGGCAAGACGACCCTCATTGACCTGATTTCCCGCTTCTACGATGCCACCACAGGGCAGGTCTCCCTGTTCGGACACAACGTCCGGGAATACAGCTTTGCCCAGCTGCGCCGCCTTGTGGGTATCGTCCCCCAGAAGGCAGTATTGTTTACCGGCACCATCCGGGACAACATGCGCTGGGCCAAGCCGGATGCCACCGACGAGGAGATCTGGACAGCACTGGAAATTGCCCAGGCAGCCGATTTTGTCCGCGAAAAGCCGGGTGGTCTGGATGCCCCGGTGGAAACCGCCGGGCGTAACTTCTCGGGCGGCCAGCGCCAGCGGCTGACCATCGCCCGGGCTCTCGTTCCCAATCCCCGCATCCTGATTCTGGATGACAGTGCCTCGGCACTGGACTATGCCACCGATGCGGCGCTGCGTTCCGCCATCCGGGAAAAGACCCGTGGCATGACGGTATAGCGGGCCGACAAGATCCTCGTCCTGGACGACGGCACCGCCGCCGGGCTGGGCACACACGCAGGACTGCTCAGGAGCTGCGATGTCTACCGTGAGATCTGTCTGAGCCAGCTTTCCAAGGAGGAGGTGTCCCGCACGTTATGAGCAAGAAGAAAAAACTCCGCAAGGCGGACGCCGCCACCATCCGCCGGGTCATGGCCCTGATCCGCCCTTACCGCCTGTCGGTGGCTGCCACTCTGATTCTGGCCGCCGTCACCGTGATTTCCACCCTGTACGCCCCTGTATTGACCGGCCGCGGCGTCGACCTCATCGTCGGGCCCGGAAACGTGGATTTCGCCTGCCTGCTGACGCTGGGCGCCCAGCTTGTCGCAACCATCCTCATCACTGTGGTGGCACAGTGGCTGATGAATCTTGTGAACAACCGTATCACCTTCCAGGTCGTGCGGGACATCCGGGTCAAGGCCTTTGAACACATGCAGGTGCTCCCTCTGAGTTACATGGATGCCCACCGTCCCGGTGATGCCATCAGCCGCATCACCACCGATGTGGAACAGTTCTCCGACGGTCTGCTCATGGGCTTTACCCAGCTGTTCACCGGTGTGCTGACCATTCTGGGCACACTGGGAATCATGCTGGTGATCGAGTGGCGCATCGCCCTCATCGTCGTGCTGCTGACACCGTTGTCCATCTTTGTAGCCCGCTTCATCGCCGAACATACCTACTCCATGTTCAAGGTACAGAGTGAGACCCGCGCCGAGATGACCTCCCTGGTAGAAGAGCTTGTGGGCAACGAACATCTTGTCCGCGCCTTCGGCTACGAATCCCGCGCGGAGGAACGCTTTGAAAAAATCAACCTGGACCTGCAGCGCTGCGGTGTCCGGGCGGTGTTCTACTCCTCCATCTCCAATCCGGCCACCCGTTTTGTCAACTCGCTGGTCTATGCAGCAGTGGGCGTCATCGGCGCATTCCTCGCCATCGGCGGCTCCATCACGGTAGGCGGCCTGTACGCTTTCCTCAATTATGCCAACCAGTAT
>JAHZHS010000173.1:0-2130 GCA_019420135.1 Oscillospiraceae bacterium
GGCTGCCGGCGTCAGCGTCTGGGCCGTGAGGGTATCCGCGTCCAGCGTCTCCCACAGGGCATCCTTGATGCGGTCATAGTAGCCGTTGGCATAGGGGCAGGCCTCCGGGGTGCATTCATGGGTCTCTGTCAGGCAGATTTTCTCCTTGGCCGTGAGGGTAATGCTGCGCAGGGACAGGCCCGGGTTGGCCCGGTGCAGTGTCGCCAGGGCGTTTTCGGCAGCTGTGCGGGTGGTTCCCCGGGCGGTCAGATAAAAGACCGGGCCTCCCTCCCCCATGGCCTTGAGCGCCGGAAACAGCACACTGATGGTCTTGCCGATGCCGGTGGGGGCCTGACAGAGCAGCTGTCCTCCTTCGGTACAGGTTTTGTACACCGCCGTGAGCATGGCCCGCTGACCGGGGCGGTAGTCCTCAAAGGGGAACCGCATGGCGGCCAGGCTTTCCCGGCGTGCCTCCTTCCACCGGGCGGCGCGGCGGGCCCAGGGAGCATACTGCTCCAGCAGGCCGGTGACGATCTCCTCCAGCTGCTCCCGGGTATAGTCATGGGAGAAACGCAGGGTCAGCTCCTCGTCAATCTGGTAATAGGTCAGCTGGACCCGGACTGCAGGCAGATCGTTCTGCTCGGCATAAATGCAGGCGTAGACCTGGCCCTGGGCCCAGTGTTCCGGGGACTGCTCCCCCGTGATGGCATTGGACGGCAGCGCCGTTGTCTTGATCTCGTCAACGGTAATAACTCCGTCCGGGGCTGTGAAAATTCCGTCCGCCCGCCCCTCGATGGTGTACTCCACCTGCGCGGCGGCCTTTTGGCAACGCAAAAACACCTCGGCCTTGTAGTCGGGGTGCTCTGTGGTGGCGGCGCGCTGTAATTTGCGGTGCAGGCGTGCGCCCTCGTTTGCGCGGTCAAAGCCGGTGAAACGGTTGTCGATGCTGCCGCGGCGGAGCAAAAACTCCACCAACTGCCGCACCGGCAATGTGAGCGACAAGGCTTGCTGCTGTTCCACTCCCGTTTCCCTGCCTTTCCCTTGTTTTTCTTATTCCCGGCGGAACAGCTCGCTTTCCTGCCGGGCACGGATGGCGTCCACCGCCTGAAAATCCGTGGCGCGGATATAATACTTTTCCAGTCCGTCGTGAATGCGTTTGGCCTCGGCCTGGGTCTGGCAGGTCCGGGCAATGAGCTGGGTGGCGATGCGTTTCTGGTATTGCAGCGCACCCCGGCGGGCCGCCAGTTCCTTGCCGTTCATGAAGCGGGCGGCATGGATGTTCTTCTGCCCTGGGAAGTTCATGGGATGCCAGGTATTGGAGGTCAGGAATGCCAGCCCCAGTTCAGGCAGCAGCAGATGGTCGATCCGACGCTGGTCGGAAGCGCAGCGGCAGACGTAAGCCTCATACCCCGCCTGACGCGCCCGGTCGGCCAACTGCTTCATCATGCGGGCGGAGGCAGCACCATAGGCGTCGTGCACCACATAGATGGTGTGGGCTGCCTTTGTCACCGTATCCGCAAACACCGTGATTCCGCCGGGTGTGGGAGCGCTGAGCAGCCGGATACGCTGCGTGCCGGACTTGCAGCCGCTGCGCCGGGGCATCTGCCGGGCGGCCAGGCGGGCGGTAAACCGATCCAGCTTTTCCCCATCCAGCGCCCGGGCCGCAAACTGACGGCGGCGCTGCAGCAGGCCGCATGCCAGCGCAAAATCCGCCGCCGCCCGCTGCAGCAGCTCGGTGTTCTGATTGCCCAGGGCCAGGACCTCGGCGCTGTGCTCCTCCAGGTAGCGGTTATCCAGCGTATCATAGAAGCTGACTACCTGCTCGGCGGCGCCGGGGTATTTGCAGTCGAGGGTGTGCGGCGCGGTGGCATCCAGATAAAGGGTACCGTCGGGCAGGCGGACACCGTCCAGACTGTCCGGGTCGCTGGAGCAATGAATCTGCTCCACCACTGCACCGGCCGGCGCGGTTTTGGCGCCCTGTTCCCCGAGGCGGCGCATAAAGGTGGACTTGCCGCAGCCCGGCCCCGCCTTGATGAGCCGGGGTTTTGCACCCGGTTCGGCGGCAGCCTCCGCAAACCAGCCTGAGAAGCCGGAGGGCGACAGCGCGCCCAGGAAAAAATCCAAAACAGGTGTCTTTGCCATGGAAAACAG
>JAHZHS010000173.1:2140-3085 GCA_019420135.1 Oscillospiraceae bacterium
GTCACTGCAAAAAACACAGGCCGCCCACCGCCTGAGCCTGTCGGCACGGCAGCGGGCGGCAAAAAGGGTTATTCCCCGTCCGGGTAGGTGTGGTCACAGACCTGGTGGATCTTGTCCCGCAGCGCCACATAATCCCCGAAGGCCAGAGGCTTGTTGTTGGGGTTGCGCAGGAGTGCTGCCGGGTGCAGCGTGGCCATGAACAAGGTCCCCTGTTTTTCAAAGAATTTGCCGTGGTCCTTGGTGACCGAAAACTTGGGGTCGATCATCTGCTGGGCAGAGATCCGTCCCAGACAGACCACGATCTTGGGGCGCAGAATACGGAACTGTTCCCGCAGCCAGGGCATACAGGCCGCCGATTCCTCGGGCAGCGGGTCCCGGTTCTGGGGCGGGCGGCACTTGACGATGTTGGCAATGAAAATGTTTTTGTCCCGGCTGAGGCCGATGGCCTCCAGGTAGCTGTCCAGCAGCTTACCGCTGCGGCCCACAAAGGGCAGGCCCTGCTCATCCTCATTGGCGCCGGGGCCTTCCCCGATGAACATGATCTCGGCATCGGGCACGCCCTGGCCGAACACCACATTGTGCCGCGTCTCACACAGACCGCACCGGCGGCAGGCCAGACACTCCCGTTTCAGTGTTTCAAAATCCATGGTTTTTCCTCACAGTCCTCTGCCCTTCAGCAGTCGGTGCAGCAAAAGGTGGTGTCGGCATTGGGGTCGGCCACCTCGGTGGGGCAGGGCTTTTTGGGCGCACGCAGCAGCGTGTAGGGCATGAGCTCCGCCTGGCAGGGAATGGTGTAGTGCATCATGGGGTGCGGAGTGGCGTTGACCTCCTCCCCCGCCTCGTTCCTGATCCACTCGGGGGTGATGGACACCACGGTGCCGTCGGGCTGCAGCGCCTCCAGGGTGTCGCCCAGGAAGAATCGTCCCCGCTGGGTACAGCTCGCGA
>JAHZHS010000173.1:3095-4370 GCA_019420135.1 Oscillospiraceae bacterium
CCACCGTACCGATGAAATCCCAGCCCCGCACGTAGGTGTGGGAAGGCGTCTGCAGCGCCTGCTCCTTGCCGAAATAGAACCCCGGCGAGTAGTGGCGGTGGCTGGTGCGGTTCAGCTCGTCGATGACATCATCGGGCAGGTCGAAACTGTCCGACGTGGGATCTTTGAGATAGGCATCCAGGGCGCGGCGGTAGGCACTGGTCACCGATGCCACATAGTAGAAGGTCTTGGCCCGGCCCTCGATCTTCAGCGAGTCGATGCCCGCCTTGCAGATCAGGTCAATGAAGGGGGCAGTGCACAGGTCGTTGGCGTTGAGGATATAGCTGCCGCTGTCCGTCTCCCCGATCTCCATATACTGACCGGGGCGGCGTTCCTCCACCAGATAGTATTTCCAGCGGCAGGGCTGGGCACACTCGCCCCGGTTGCCGCTGCGGCCCGTCATATAGCTGGACAGCAGGCAGCGGCCCGACACGCTCATGCACATGGCGCCGTGGACAAAGGCTTCCAGTTCCAGTTCGGGCGGGGTGTTGTCCCGGATCTGGGCGATTTCGGTGAGGGTGAGCTCCCGGGAGAGCACCACCCGCTTGGCCCCCAGATGCCAGGCCGCCGTAGCCGCCGCATAGTTGGCGATGCCCGCCTGGGTGGAAAAGTGGATGTCCACATCGGGAGCATATTGCTTGACCATCTCCACGACGCCCAGATCCGCCACGATGAAGGCATCCACCCCCGCAGCAGCGGCATCCCGGATGGCCTGGGGCAGGCGGTCCAGCTCCTCATTGGTGGGCAGGGTGTTGAGGGTCAGGTAGACTTTTTTGCCCCGGGCATGGGCGAAGATGCAGCCCTCGGCCAGTTCCTCCGGGGTGAAGTTGACGGGGGCGGCGCGCATGCCGAACTCCGGCAGCGCACAGTAGACGGCATCGGCGCCGAACAGCACCGCATATTTCAGCGTTTCAAGATTGCCTGCCGGGGAAAGCAGTTCCGGCTGTGAAAGCATGGTGGTTCCTCCCAAATTTTAGTTCTGCTGCGGCCGATCACCAGCCGGCCTTTGCCACGTTGGCGGCGTGTTCATCGGCGGTCTTGGCATAGAAATACTCGCCGGGATAGTCTCCGTTGGGGTTACCGGTGACAAAGAAGTAGTAGCCCTCGTCGATATACTCCTGATCGGGGTTGAGTGCTGCCTCAATGGCGGCCTTGCCCGGGTTGGAGATGGCTCCGGCAGGCAGACCGCTGATGCGGTAGGTGTCGTAGGCGGCCAGGACCTCATCGGGGATGGCG
>JAHZHS010000174.1:0-3434 GCA_019420135.1 Oscillospiraceae bacterium
CAGGGGATCTGGAGGGCTTCAACGCGGATCTCACACCTTTGCGCAAGCAGGCCCTGGGGTGGCTGCGGTACTACAACCAGCTGGACGGGATGGCCTGGGAACTGGACAGCAACGAGATCGGCCTGTTCTCCCCGGAGGAGCAGCAGATGTTTCACATGCTGGAAAAGCGTCTGGCCCGTCTGCGGGACGAGGCCCAGTTGCTCCGGGAATACTGCCTGCAGGTGCGGGAGCTTTTCCAGGCCGAGCTGGACATCCGGCAAAACCGCATCATGAAGATTCTCACCATCGTCACTACCGTTTTTCTGCCCCTGTCCCTGGTGGCCGGATGGTACGGCATGAACTTCGTGGGAAGGCCGGAACTCAGCTGGACCTACGGCTACCCGGCGGGGATCGCAGCCAGTGTAGCCATTGTGCTGCTTACCCTCTGGATCATGAAAAAGAAAAAGTTCTGGTAAAGAAGCAAAAGGGCTGGAAAGGGTTTCAGCCGGTTATAGCATAAGGAGTAACTTCCTGAAAAGAGGATGAAACATGCTTTTCCTGATACTGGCTCTGCTGGCAAGCTCGGTGCTGGCCATGGTGCTGAAATATCTGAATTCCAGCAGCCCTTACGGAGTCTATTTCGTCAACTACATTACCTGTGCGCTGCTGGCCTTTGCCGCCATGGAGCCGAAAGCCCTCTATAACGGTGATATAACTCCTTGCTGGCTGGGAGGTATTACGGGATTGTTTTACCTGGCGTCTCTTGCGGCAAACGGGTACAGCATCCATAAAAACGGAGCGATTCTCTCCTCGGTGTTCACCCGCCTGGGGGTGCTGGTTCCCATCCTGCTGTCCGTGACCCTCTTCGGAGAGCACCCCACCATAGTGCAGGGCCTGGGCGTGGCACTGGCGGTGGCGGCCGCCGTGATCATGAACGGACTGCCCTCCAAAACCGGGGCCCCCTCCGCGGCAGGCAAGGTGTATCTGCTGCCGCTGATTCTGACCCTGGTGCTCAACGGGACCAGCGATGCAATGTCCAAGGTGTTTACCCAGCTGGGCCGTAGGCAGGATGACCGCTCTTCTATGTTTTCTATCTTTCTGCCGGCCGGAGCTGTCACCCTGGTGCCGCTGGTTAGGGGGCGCCGTCCTCTCGCCGGACGGGACGTTCTCTTCGGGGTCCTGGTGGGCGTGCCGAACTTCCTTTCCTCCCGGCTTCTTCTGGCCGCCCTTACTCAGCTGCCCGCCTTCCTGGTCTACCCGTCCTACAGTGTGGGTGTGATTCTGGTCATCAGCCTGGCCAGCTTTTTCCTCTTCCGGGAACGACTGAACGGCCGCCAGATGGTCGCAGCCGGGATGATCCTGGGAGCCCTCGTACTGCTCAACCTGTGAGCCCCTGCCGTAACCCATACCGGAACAAAAATTCCGGAGTGCCTGTCTGCGAGGGTGATAGCAGAAACATGTGGATTAGAATGACGATTCGGTTGGAACTGAATGTGATGCGTTGAAAAAGCGGCCCGGGAACATGGCGGTCTGCCATCCCGGGACAGTGCCTTCTATCCGCCCGATACAAAAAGCCCGGTCTGCCAAAGACCGGGCCTTTTTGCATATGGGTGATGTTTCTGCGCGGCATCGTGAGGGGGCGGGGAGGGAAAAAAAAGCCCCTGGCCTGCCCAAACGTCATCGTACCGGCCGCCCTGGCGGGAGGCCCTACAGATCCGGGATGCCCTTGCCTCTCAGGTCAAAGACATCCTCAAAAGGAATTCTGGTCCCGTCGGCCAGACAGAGAACCTGTTCCGCCTCGTCGATCTGCCGGAGCTTTCCCTCACAGGTCCGGTAAGTACCGCCTTCTTTTCGCTCGTCGGGCACAAAATAAACGATGGTGATTGTGGGCTGGTTTGCCAGCTGACTTCTCAGCCAGTCCATCTTTCGGTCCAGGGCGGCCCGGGCATCCTCACCCAGGTCGATTTTGCGGTCGGTCAGTCTTGCCGTTTCATGGATGGCGGCATCGTACCCGGTCAGGGCGGCAAAAGGGGAAAACTGGGCCGCCCGGTCCTGCATGGACATGGGCGGCCGGGTGGGGGAGACGTGATGGGGCAGGTTGATGATATCGTCGTATTTCCCGCTCATGCCTTGTGCCCTCCGATCTGTGCGTTTCTGTCCCTGGTGGTTGCGCCCTCCTCCAGATTCATTCCCTTCAGAATGGCGTTTTTCCCGAATCGTTTCTTGATGGTGATCATGGCTTCCTGCATTTTCCGCTCCTTGGCCAGCTTTTCCTCCTCCTGCCGGCGTTTCTCCTCCACGGCCGCATAGTCGGTGAAAAGGTCCAGCTGTTCAAAAGAGGACTGGCGGTGGGGCAGATCGGTCTCAGGGATCACATGCCCCGCCACAATGTTGAGCCGGCGGACAAGGAGGTTTTTGTCCACAAGGCGGTCAAACAGAGCGGTGGCCGCGTCCAGAATCTTTTGGGTGGACGAGGTGTAGCTGTCCAGATTCTCCGTGCCGTGGACATGCTTGGGAACATCGCGCCCGTAATGGTCCTTGGTCACCGGACCATGATACTGCTGCCGGCGGACGGCATCGGTCAGGTTCTCCCGGTCAAACCCTACCGTGATGGTGATCTGGTTGGTGACCAGTTTCTTGTTCACCAGATCCAGTGCCAGCAGTTCAGCCATCTCCCGCAGGACCAGCCGGGCCTTGTCGGCGGGGTAGGGGCAGTGCAGAACCTGCCCGGAACCCAGGCTGTTGTCCTGGGGGCGGTATGCTTTGACGGCGGCGATGGTGCAGGGCTCCCAGCCCCATGCGTGGTCGATGAGCAGTTCGGCGTTTTTCCCGAACAGGCGGTAGAGCAGGTCCTCCTGATGAACCGACATCCGGGCCACGTCGCCCATGGTGAACATGCCGTGCTCTTCCAGCTTTTTGGCATAGCCCCGTCCCACCCGCCAGAAGTCGGTGAGGGGCTGGTGATCCCACAGATTCCGCCGGAAGCTCATTTCATCCAGGGCGGCAATGCGCACGCCGTTTTGGTCTGCAGGGATATGCTTGGCCATAATGTCCATGGCCACTTTTGCCAGAAACAGGTTTGTACCGATGCCCGCAGTGGCGGTGATTCCGGTGGTGTGCAGGACTTCCAGAATCATCTTCATGGCCAGTTCCCGGGGCGTCAGGTGATAGGTGGCCAGATAATCGGTGACATCCATAAAGACCTCATCGATGGAATAGACGATGATGTCCTCAGGAGCAATGTACTTGAGATAGATACTGTAAATGGAGGCGCTGTACTGGATGTAGTACGCCATGCGGGGCGGAGCAATGAGATAGTCGATTTCCAGTTCCGGCCGGGCGTTCAGCTCGGACAGAAAGCAGGACTTCCCCGAAAAACGATGCCCCGGTGCATCGTGGAGGCGTCCCCGGTTGGCCTCCCTGACCTGCTGGACCACCTCAAACAGCCGGGCCCG
>JAHZHS010000174.1:3444-4368 GCA_019420135.1 Oscillospiraceae bacterium
CTTGAGGGACGGCGTGACGGCAAGGCAGATGGTCTTGTCGGTGCGGCTTTCATCGGCCACCACCAGATTGGTGTTCAGCGGGTCCAGGCCCCGTTCTCGGCATTCCACCGAGGCATAGAAACTTTTCAGATCAATGGCAAGATAGACGCGCTGTTTCATCCCCAGGGAAACCCTCCTTTCCGGTCCGCCGTACCCCCACAGCCTTTGCCGCCGGGCCCACCCCTTACCGCAGAAAATCGCTCCGATGGTCCACGGGTCGCAGGGCATAGCCCAGCTCGGTCAGGTGAGCGATCTTCAGGGCAACCAGATTGATATCCGTGTCCATTGCCCGGGCGATCTGCTCAGCAGAGTAGTGATAATTGTAGATGTAATCCAGAAGTTCCTCCGTGTCGATGAGAATCTCCGCCGCCACAATGTTGGCTTCATACTCCGGCCGGGTCTTCATGTCGTAGAGCATGAACTCGTGCAGGCAGTTTGCCTGGGCGAGCCTGCGGTGAAGCTGATCATGGCCCAGCTCGTGGGCACAGACGATCCGAAGCATTCGATCACTCAGATCTTTGTTGAGGAAGATAAAACGGTTGCGTTTGATCACGCGGTACATTCCCTTGAGAGAACCAAAGTCCTCACAGTACAGGACTTCGATTCCCAAAGCCTTGGCAATTTGGAAGGGGTCGCGCGTGCCGAAGCGCTTTACAAGGGACGAACCGATGTTGGAGAGCATTTCGCCGGTCAAGAAACCACCTCCGTCCTGTGTCTGCCCATGGGATGCTCAGTTTTATTCTCTCATATCGTGAGTCCCAAAGACCGGACTTACTCTTCCCGGCGGAATTTGTGGGATGCATACTTTTTGTTCTTTTCCTTGGCTCTCCAGTACGCATCGTTGAGGGCCCGCATGGCGCCCTCCATGGCGCCCTCGGACAGCTG
>JAHZHS010000175.1:0-351 GCA_019420135.1 Oscillospiraceae bacterium
ACTGATCGTTGCATACAGGGAGGAAGGTATTTTTGAAGATTCTGTTTATGGGAACGCCCGACATCGCAGCCCAGAGCCTGGCAGCGCTCATTGACGCCGGACATGAGATCTGCGGCGTCTACACCCGGGCGGACAAGCCGGTGGGCCGCAAGCAGATCCTGACGGCACCGCCTGTCAAGCAGCTTGCTTTACAGCATGGATTGACCGTCTACCAACCCGCCACCCTGCGCGACGGGGAGGCGGAAAAGGTCTTCCGCGCGCTGGCACCGGATCTGGTGGTGGTGGTGGCGTACGGTCGGATTCTGCCGCCGGAACTTTTGCACATTGCTCCGTACGGCTGCATCAACCTGC
>JAHZHS010000175.1:367-4360 GCA_019420135.1 Oscillospiraceae bacterium
GGTCCGTGCCGTCGAGCTGCTGCGGGAGGGCAAACTTACCCCCAAAAAGCAGGATGACTCTCAGGCCACCCAGGCCCCGCCCCTCACCAAGGAGATGGCCCGCTTCACCTTTGATACCCCGGCGCAAACGCTCCATGATCTGGTCCGCGGCATGAACCCCTGGCCCGTCGCCTTTTTCGAGTACGGCGGCAAAAAGGTCAAGGTGCTGCAAAGCCGCACTGCAGAAAATCCGGAGGGAGGCAGGCCTGGCACGGTGCTGGCCCTCAAGCCTCTGACTGTTGCCTGTGCCGACGGCGCCCTGCAGCTGCTCAGCGTCACGCCGGAGGGCGGCCGTCCCATGGACGGCACTGCCTGGGCCGCCGGACGGCGCCTCAAAGCGGGGGACAGCCTGTGACGGCGCGGTATCTGGCGGTCCGCGCCCTGATGCATCAGGAGCGGGATGGCTATTCCAACCTGGTGCTGGATGCGGAACTCAAAAAATGCGACCCGCCCCTTTCCCGGCGGGATGCGGCCTTTGCGGCGAGCATTTTTTATACCACCCTCGAACGTCAGCGGCTTCTGGACTGCTGCCTCGACCAGTTCACCCGCAAGCCGGTGGCAAAACTGGATGCTCCGGTGCGGGCCATTCTGCGCGCCGGGCTGGCACAGGCCAAGTTTTTGGATGTGCCCCTGTCTGCCGCCGTCAATGAGTCGGTCAAGCTGACAAAAGCCTTTGGAAAAACCAGTGCATCCGGTATGGTGAACGCGGTTCTGCGGCGTGCTGCCGCGTTTGATGAAACCAACTTGACCTTCGCCGATCCGGTACAGCGGCTTGCCATGCAGTACAGCCTTTCGGATGCGGTTGCCTCTCTTTTGTACCGGGATTATCAGGAGGAGGCCTTTGCCATTGCCGAGGCCTTCTACCACCGGGGAGATACCTTCATCCGGGTCAACACTCTCAAAACGGGGGATGAGGCCCTGGCGGATTCCCTTCGCGTGGAGGGCTGCGAGGTCCGCCCCGGCCCCTGGGCCCACTGCCTGGCGGTGCATTTCCCGGCATCCCCGGCGGCGACCAAAGCCTTTGCCCGGGGCCTTTTCCATGTCCAGGGATTGGCGTCCCAGTTTGCGGCTGGGTGCGTGGAAGCGCAGCCAGGCCAGCGGGTGCTGGACCTCTGTGCTGCCCCTGGCGGCAAGAGCCTGACCCTGGCCGAGGACATGCACAATGAGGGAACCCTTGTCAGCGCGGATGCAGTCAAAAAACGCCTGCCGCTCATCGAGCAGGCATTTGCCCGCTGCGGAGTCACCTGCGGCAGTGTCCGGGAGGGGGATGCCTCCCGGTTTGACGAGACTCTGGGCAGTTTTGACCGGGTGCTGTGTGATGTCCCCTGCAGCGGGCTAGGGGTCATCGGCAAGAAGCCGGATATCCGGTTCAAGACGCTGGAAAGCCTGTCAAGTCTTGCCGCTTTACAGCAAAAGATCCTCCAAAATGCGGTTAGGTATCTTGCCCAAAACGGGCGTTTGGTGTATTCTACCTGTACAATCAATGGGAATGAAAACGAGGACCAGATCCGGGTGTTCTGCCAAAACCATCCGGAATTCCACGTTGTTCAGCCCAAAACCGTACCGGAGGGTGCAAAAGTGGGGGAGTGGGGTACCCTTCTGCTGCCCCATAAAACTGCTTCGGATGGCTTTTTTACAGCAATTTTAGAAAGAGTTTAGAAATTTTCCGCTCAATGCATTATAATAAGAAGGTGGATCTTGATGGAAAAACGCTGCCTCTCCTCCATGACACAGAAGCAGCTTGCCGAATACATTGCCTCCCTGGGACAGCCGGCGTTTCGGGCCAAGCAGATCTATAAATGGCTCCACCAGAAACTCGTCACCGAGTTCGATGCCATGACCGATCAGCCCAAGGCACTTCTGGAACGCCTGCAGGAGGAGTGCACCATCGCGGCGCCCTCCATCCGGCGCAAACAGTGTTCCCGGGATGGCACCATCAAGTATCTGCTGGAGCTTTCGGATGGCAACTGCATCGAGACGGTGCTCATGCGGTACCATTACGGAAATTCGGTGTGTGTATCCACCCAGGTGGGGTGCGCCATGGGGTGCCGTTTCTGCGCGTCCACCCAGGCAGGCCGCGTCCGCGACCTGACGGCCGGAGAGATTGCCTCCGAGATCTACACCGTCCAGCACGATACCGGGGAGCGCGTCTCCCACATTGTCCTCATGGGCATTGGGGAGCCGCTGCACAATTTCAATAACGTCATGGATTTCCTGGAAATCATCTCCAGCCCCGGCGGCCTCAATATCGGAATGCGCAACATCAGCCTGTCCACCTGCGGCCTGGTGCCCAAGATCGACGAGCTGGCCAAGCGCAAACTGCAGCTGACCCTGTCGGTGTCGCTGCATGCGCCCAATAACAAGATGCGAAGCAGCATGATGCCGGTCAACGATGCCTATCCTCTGGAAAAACTGATCCCGGCCTGCCGCCGTTATCAGAAGATTACCGGACGGCGCATCAGTTTTGAGTACTCTATGGTGCGCGGCGTCAATGATTCGCCCGAGACGGCCAAGGAATTGGCCGATCTCATCCACGGCATGGGCGCCCATGTGAACCTGATCCCGATCAACCCGGTGGACGGCAGTCCCTACTCCGCCACCGATGACAAAAATGTCCGCCGCTTCCGGGATCTGCTTGAACAGCTCGGCGTCAATGCAACCATCCGCCGCCGGCTGGGTGCGGATATCAGTGCGGCCTGCGGTCAGTTGCGCAGGGAGGACGCCAAATTGACGATGGAAAGGAACCAGCACACATGAAACTTGCGGCGCTAACAGACATCGGCAGCTGCCGGCAGGAAAATCAGGATAACTACTGCGGTCAGCAGCTGACGGACGGTTCCGGCTGGGGCATCGTCTGTGACGGCATGGGTGGCGCAAACGGCGGCCGCGTGGCCGCCAAGATTGCCACCGATACCATGCTTCAGTATTTTTCCCGCCAGCTCAAGACGCTTCGCCACGGCGAGGAGAAGCAATTCATCATGCGGGGATTTGACATTACCAACCGGGCAGTTTATGATAAAGCTACGTCGGATCCCGATATGCTGGGAATGGGCACAACGGGCGTGTGCGCTTACATTTATGAGAATATGGCGCACATCGTCCACGCGGGGGATTCCCGTGCCTACCTGTTCCGGAATGGACAGATCCGGCAGCTCACGCGGGACCATTCCATGGTCCAGCAGCTGGTGGACAGCGGTCAGATCACGCGGGAGCAGGCTGCGGCCCATCCGCAGAAGAACCTGATCACCCGGGCGCTGGGCGTGTCGGCCAACATCGTGCCGGAGTACAACCGCTGCGGCATTGAAAAAGGCGATATCATCCTTTTGTGCACTGACGGCTTGACCAATATGGTCTCAGATGCAGAGATCGCCCTCATCTTACAGGAAACCACCTTCTTTGACGCACCGGGGGTGTTGGTGGACCGGGCCCTGCTGGGCGGCGGTCAGGACAACATCACCGTACTGCTGATGGGCGTGGAATCAACGGAGGAGACAAATGGATAATCTGATCGGCAAAAAGCTGGACGGCCGCTATCTGATCGAGAGCCTGATCGGTGTGGGCGGCATGGCGAACGTTTATCGCGGCCAGGATACCCAGACCGGCAACGCAGTGGCGGTCAAGGTGCTGAAAGAGGAATTCCTCGATAATGAAGAGCTGGTCCGGCGCTTCAAAAACGAATCCAAAGCCATCTCGATCCTTGACCATCCCAACATCGTCAAGGTATACGACGTGTCTGTCTCGGACAAGATGCAGTATATCGTCATGGAATATATCGACGGCATCACGCTGAAAGAATACCTCAAACAGCGCGGCGGGGCACTCACCTGGAAGGAGACCGTCCATTTCGCCACCCAGATCTTGGGTGCTCTGGAGCATGCCCATTCCAAGGGCATCGTCCACCGGGACGTCAAGCCCCAAAACATCATGCTGCTGGCCAACGGGTCCATCAAGATG
>JAHZHS010000176.1 GCA_019420135.1 Oscillospiraceae bacterium
GATGCCGGGGATGATGGCGTGGTTGGTGTGGGCCAGCTGGATCTCGTTTTCAAAGTCGGTGACAGCACGCAGGCCGCGCACCATGACGGCGGCGTTGTTGGCTCGGGCGAAATGCACCGTCAGCCCGTCGAAGGATTTGACCTCCACATTGGGCATGGAGGCACAGCAGGCTTTGAGCAGTTCCACACGCTCCTCCACCGTGAACAGCGGATGCTTGGCACTGTTGATGAGCACCGCCACAATCACCTTGTCGAACATCCGGGACGCCCGCTTGATGATGTCCAGATGGCCGTTGGTGACCGGATCAAAGCTTCCGGGATACATGGCGATTGGCATGGGAAACGACCTTTCCTCCCCGCCGTGCTGTTAAAAATGTAACAGGCAAGGGTAAAATCTTAAGGCACCGGGGTTCCATCCGTGCGTTTTGGGGATTGCGTGGGAAAGGTTGGTGCCTGATGGGGACGGTTTGCGCCATCCTCATTTATAGTTTTACTATTTCGTTAAGGTTTTGTCAATGGAAAGATGTGTTTTTTTTGATTTTTGGCGGCTTTTCGGTTGTTTTTCGTTGTTTTGCCTTTGTATTTTCCACTTTATATTTTATTTTTTATCCATTTTGAATCCATGCATTAAAAAGTCAAGCCCATTTCTGAAAATTCCCGCGCGGCCGCCGGACCATTCTGTCCGGCGTCTCTTTACCTATTAATAATACCCTCTGGTGGGCGAGCCCTCCGCCGGGGCTTTTCTCTCTGCCGATGCCGCACAGAATTGCGGACCGTGTGCAATATTGCGGGGTTTCGCCATTTTTCCCTGCTTCCTCTTGACCCCTGCCCCGCCGCGTGTTATTCTTTTAACAGATAGCGGCCTTTTCTTGACGCAGCCGTGCGCCTGCCGCTGTTTTTTCAGGGTAAACAGCTAAACGAGGTGGATAACAATGAATTTTGACGATTTGATTTCCCGTGTCAAAGAGTGTGAGAAAAAGACCGTTGCCGTGGCTGCGGCAGAGGACGACGCCGTTCTGGAAGCCGTCAACGCTGCCCGGGAGCAGGGCATTGCCGACGCCATCCTGGTGGGCGACGAGGCCAAGATCCGCGAGATCGCCGCTGAGCTGAAGATCGACCTGACCGGCTGGCGCATCATCAACGAGCCGGACAAGGTCCAGGCTTCCCTGAAGGCCGTCAAGCTGGCCCACGACGGCGAGGCCGACATGTACATGAAGGGTCTGCTGGACACCAAGACCTTCCTCAAGAGCATTCTGGACAAGGAAGTCGGCCTGCGCACCGGCAAGACCCTGTCCCACGTGGCCGTCTTCCAGGTGGAGGGCATCGAGCAGCTGCTCTTCCTCACCGACGTTGCTTTCGTCACCTATCCCTCTCTCGAGGACAAGGTCCACATCATTGAGAACACCGTGGCCGTGGCCCATGCCTGCGGCGTCGCCTGCCCCAAGGTCGCTCCCCTGGCCGCCGTTGAGGTGGTCAACCCCAAGATGCCCTGCACCGTCGATGCCGACGAGCTGCGCAAGATGAACGAGGAGGGCAAGATCACCGGCTGTGTGGTGGACGGCCCCCTGTCCATGGACATCGCCATTGATCCCGAGGCTGCCGCTCACAAGGGCGCCCAGAGCCGTCCCGCTGCCGGCCATGCGGACATCCTGCTCTTCCCCGACATTCAGGCGGGCAACCTGGTCTACAAGACGCTGGTCCACACCGCCAAGTGCGAGAACGGCTGCATCCTGACCGGCACCAAGGTCCCGGCCATCCTGACCAGCCGCTCCGATTCCTTCCAGACCAAGGTCAACTCCATCGCCCTGGCAGCCGTCGTGGCCGCCGGCCTGGGCAACGAGCAGTAATCACCGCGCAGTTTCGCCGTGCATAAAGGAGAGTACGATTCCATGTCTATCAAAAGCCTGATCATCAATCCCGGTTCCACCTCCACCAAGGTGGGTGTTTTCGAGGACGAAACCCTTCTGTTTGAGGAGACCCTCCGTCACCCCACCGAGGAAATCGCCAAGTACGCTTCCATCATCGACCAGAAGGACTTCCGCAAGCAGATCATCCTGGACTTCCTCAAGGAGAAGAACTGCGACGTCCATTCTCTGGACGTCATCGTCGGCCGCGGCGGCCTGCTCAAGCCCATTCCCGGCGGCACCTACGCCGTCAGCGACGAGCTGCTGGCCGACCTGAAGAAGGGCGTCCAGGGCCAGCACGCCTCCAACCTGGGCGGCATCCTGGCCCGTGAGATCGGCGACGCCATCGGCAAGCCCTCCTACATCGTCGACCCTGTGGTCGTGGATGAGCTGACCGATGTGGCCCGCATCTCCGGCATGCCCGAGCTTCCCCGCCGCAGCATCTTCCACGCCCTCAACCAGAAGGCTGTGGCCCGCCGCTATGCCAAGGAGCACGGCACCACCTACGATGCCCTCAACCTCATCGTCATCCACATGGGCGGCGGTGTCTCGGTGGGCGCTCACTGCAAGGGCAAGGTCGTGGATGTCAACAACATCCTGGACGGCGAGGGCTGCTTCAGCCCCGAGCGCGCCGGCACCGTGCCCGCCGGTGACCTGATCAAGATGTGCTTCTCCGGCAAGTACACCCAGCAGGAGATCTACAAGAAGATCTGCGGCAACGGCGGCTTCAACGCTTACCTGCACACCAACGACGCCCGCGTGGTGGAAAAGATGGTGGAGGAGGGCGACAAGGTCGCCAAGCTCATCCAGGACGCTTTCTACTACCAGATCGCCAAGGATGCCGGCGCCATGGCTGCCGTCCTCCACGGCAAGGTGGATCAGATCATCCTGACCGGCGGCATCGCCTACGCCCAGCTGACGGTGGACAAGCTCACCGAGAGCCTGGGCTGGATTGCTCCCATCACCGTCTACCCCGGCGAGGACGAGCTGCTGGCCCTGGCACAGGGCGGTCTGCGCGTCATGACCGGCGAAGAGGAAGCCAAGGTCTACTGATAGGCCATCATTATGACTGCACCGGCCGGCGGGGAACCTTCCCGCCGGCCGGTTTTTCTGTCGACGGCGGGCAGCAGAGCCAAGAAAACCGGAAGAGTACCTGCTTGTTTTACATTTACTCGAATTATGTCAATTCTTTTTTCATTCTGTTGACATTTTTTGTATATTCTGTATCATTAAATTAGAATAAACGAAGGCAGATCGCGATAGCAGTATTGGACTGCGGAACCCGGTTTACAAAGGAGGACTTTCCCATGTTGCGACGGATATCCAAGCTGACAGCCTGTGCGGCCGCAGTGTGCCTGCTGTGTACAATGGCGGCAAATGCTCCTTCCCCGGCCACGCGGCAGATCGCGCAGTCGGGGGACAGGGTGACGGAGACGGTGCAGGTCCTGGTCCCGGGCGGAGCACCGGAATCCATGAACCCGGTCCGGGAGAGGGCGCATTTTGCCGCACCGGGCAATGGCGGAGAATCCACCTTCGGTGACCCCGGCTGCATCCTGTATACCAGTACCCTGGTGTATAACGTGCAGACCGACCAGGATGGTCTGCGGAAGTATGATGTCATCTCCTTCCGCCTGGACCGGGAGATCTTCACCATGGCGCCCTACAGCGGCGTCCACAACGCCACAGCGCGGGTGGATCAGGCGGGATATTCGGATGCCTCCGGGGATTCCGGCCTGCTGGAAGAGCAGAGCAAGGATCTGGGTGAGATCGAATTCGGCAAAACCTACGGCGAAGGCACCGACTGGCCGGAGACCTGGTTTGCTGTCGGGACTGCGTCCGGCTCTCCACAGGTGGGCATCACCTATGAGGTCGTTCTGGACTACGCCGACGGGACTTCCCGGACATTGTCCTTCACCCACGCTGCCACCTGACAAACATTGCCGATAAAACCACAATGACATCTGCCCCGCCCCTGCCCACCGCAGGGAGCGGGGCTTTTGTCTGCCGCGGCTCACGGCCCGCATCCGATTTCCCGGCACAAAACAACGCACCGTCCCGTTTTACCGGGGCAGTGCGCCATTTTGGTTCGTATCAGAATAATTATCCGGCAAGGGCTTTGGTCGGGTCTACCCAGGTATCCCCCTGCAGGCATTCCAGATGGACGTGCGCACCGTCGGCGGACTCGCTGGGAATGCTGCCGGCCCGGCCGATGCCATCCCCGGCCTTGACCTTGTCCCCCGTCTCCACGGTGGGTTCCGAAACGCCGCAGTACTTCCAGACATTGCCGGAGGCATCGGTCACTTCCACCACACCGCCCCACAGGGCGTCGCTGTATACCGCCGTCACCGTACCGGCCGCCGAGGATCTGACCCCGTCGCCGGTTTTGCAGGCGTAGTCCACCCCGTTGTGGGTGCGCCAGTCCCCCAGCGTCCGGCTGTACACCAGATCGTCCCCGC
>JAHZHS010000177.1 GCA_019420135.1 Oscillospiraceae bacterium
CGATCAACAGGAAAATGCGTCGGGAATACAATGTATCTGCCATGCCCCGTCTTTGGGGATCACCTCCACCACGTCAAAGCGGGTTCGGCAATCTCCATAGGGGCTGTGCTGAAGATAATAGGCCGCCGCTGCGATGAGCCTGTGCTGTTTGGCCGGGCCGACGGCTTCGGCGGGAAGGATCTTCCCGGGACGGCTGCGGGTCTTGACCTCCGCAAAAACAACGGTATCCTCTTTATACAGGATCAGGTCCAGCTCACCCATCCGTGTACGGTAATTGTGGCAGAGAAGTAAATACCCTTTTTGAATATAGTATTTGGCTGCAACCGCCTCGCCGGTCTGCCCCAGCGAGCGGTTCAATGCCAGTACCCCTGTTTTTTCAGGAAACTGCGGCGGTAGAACGGCTGGATACCATACTGCGCAATCAGCTCATAGTGCAATTTGGTAGGATAGCCCTTATGCTTGGCCAGCTGGTACTGGGGATACTGCCGGTCCAGCTCCAGCATATAGCGGTCACGGCTCACCTTGGCCAGAATAGAAGCCGCCGCAATGGAAGCGCTGTTTGCATCTCCCTTGACCACCGTCTCCCCCGGCTGGGACACCGCCGGCGGATACCGGTTCCCGTCCACGATCACATAGGCCGGGGCAGGATCCAATCCTGCCACTGCCTGGGCCATGCCGTCCATGGTCGCCCAGAGAATGTTCTTTTCATCGATCTCCTCCGGCGGGACAAAGATGACTTTCCAGTCCAACGCCTTCTGGGTGATTTCCTTGTAGAGTTCCTCCCGGCGTTTGGCGCTGAGCTTTTTGGAGTCGTTGACGCCTTCCACGGGATTGGCCGGATCCAGGATCACCGCCGCACAGCAGACCGGCCCGCAGAGTGGGCCTCGGCCCGCCTCGTCCACGCCACAGAGCAGGCCGTGGCGGGTACGGAGTTCATCGTCAAAGGCATAGAGAGCAGTGCTGTCAGTCTTCCTCGAAGCCATCATCGTCCTCCTCCCGTGCCATCTGCGGCGGGCGTTCCAGAGAAATGCGTCCCCACTTGCTGGCACGGAACTCTCCTACCAGCATACGGGCTGCACGCTCGGAATCCACCTCGCCGCCCGAAACCAGCATTCCCCGTTTGGCACCGATGGCCAGCAGCAAATCGTACGGCTGCAGCTCCAGCGCCTCTTCACCCAGCTTGTAGCGCTCCAGCAGGCGCTGGGGATAGATGCTGCGCACACTGCTCAAAAGGCCGCAGGCCAGTTCCTCAATGTCCAGAATATCATCCCGGATGGATCCGATGAACGCCAGGTTCGTGGCGGTCTCCAGGGTATCAAACTTTTTCCAGAGTACGCCCGGCATGTCCAGCAGATCAAAATCATCTACGGTGATCCACTGTTTGCCGCGGGTCACACCCGGTTTGTTGGCGGCTTTGGCACGGGCCTCGCCGGCAAAGGAATTGATGAAGGTGGACTTTCCCACGTTGGGAATTCCCACCACCATCACACGAGTCCGCGCACCCGCCATACCGCGATTTCGGCGACGTTCCAGAAGAGCCGACAGCTCAGCCAGAATAGGCTTTTTGACGGTGTTTGCCGATTTTTTCTGACGGGCATCCATGGCAATGCATCCGGCGTCCGCCGCCTTGAAATAGGCCAGCCACTGTTTGGTGATATCCGGGTCGGCCAGATCCGCCTTGTTGAGCACATATAGATGGGGTTTGCCGCCGGTGATCCGCTCAATCTCCGGGTTCAGACTGGAAAGCGGGATCCGTGCATCAAGAATCTGCAGAACGCAGTCGACGTTGCGGATCTCTTTTTCCATCATGCGCAGCGTTTTCGTCATGTGGCCCGGGAACCACTGGATTACCCGGCGGTTGACTCCCGACATATCGTCCATTGCGTTTTCTCCTCTCTCCAGACACAGGACAGTGCCCTTTGCCGTTTTGCCTGTCACGAAATCAGTCCGAACTTGTCAAAGGGGGTCAGGCGCACAACCGCCTAGCCAAGTACGTCTCCTTCCGACACGCACCCGATCTCCGGGGAGCGGCTGTCCTTGGAATCGTTGCGATTGTCTCCCATGATAAAGAGCATCCCATCCGGCACAGTCAGTGGGAAAGAAACGCCCTCCGACAGGTAGGTTTTATCCGCCGTATAGGGCTCGTCAAGAGCCTCCCCATTGCGGTAGACGATTCCCTGCTCGAAATCGATATCAATAACATCGCCGCTTTTGCCAATCACGCGTTTGATCAGCAGCTTGCCATAGTCGGTATAGTTGTCAATGACGACCACGTCGCCGTACTCCGGCTCATAGGGAAGGCTGGACAGAAGCAGGCGCTCCCCGTCTACCAGTCCGGGATTCATGGAAGATCCATCCACCTGCACAACCCGCACGCCAAAAGTAAATACCAGCGCCAGAATGGCAATGGCAAAGACAATGGAATCCACCCATTCCAGCAGACCCCGGTTAGCCTTCACTCGTTCCACGAAAGTTCCCTCCCCGCATGATTTTTCCATCTTGATATAAAAATAAGAAAAAGGGAGAACGAACAGGCGTCCTCCCCTTCTTCTTGTCGTCAGATACGAGCCTTAACCTTGGCAGCCTTGCCGGTGCGCTCACGCAGGTAGAAGAGCTTCGCACGACGGACCTTGCCGCGGCGAACGACCTCGACCTTCTCGACGAACGGGCTGTTGACCGGGAACACACGCTCCACGCCAACCCCGGAAGAGGTGCGGCGGACGGTAACGGTCTCAGCGATGCCGCCATGCTTCTTGGCAATGACGGTGCCCTCGAAAGCCTGGATACGCTCCTTGTCGCCTTCCTTGATGCGGACGGAAACACGAACCGTGTCACCGATTTCGAACTTCGGCTGATTCTCTTTGATCATGCCCTCGGTAAGAGTCTTGAATGCGTCCATGAATGTTCCTCCATTTTTTGCGACGTTCATACCCGAAAACTTCGGCAGAGGACCGCCTGTTTAATGATCTGTCATTATCCCGCCGGTGGTGCCGGCGGCGCTAACGCTAAAATATAATAGCACAACACAGCTGCTTTTGCAAGGATTTTTTTGCCTTACAGCTTGAGTTTTTTATAAAAAGGAGTGATATCCAGCGTTGCAAAGTAATCCGCAGGGGTTTCCGCACGGCGGATGAGTTTGTGGCTGCCGTCCTCGCAAAGGAGAACCTCGGCGCTGCGGAGTTTGCCGTTATAGTTATAGCCCATGGAGAAGCCGTGGGCGCCGGTATCGTGAATGACCAGAATGTCGCCCTTATCGATCTTGGGCAGCATGCGGTCAATGGCAAACTTATCGTTATTCTCACACAAACCGCCGGTGACATCATACTTGTGATCGCAGGGAGCATCCTCCTTGCCCAGCACGGTGATATGATGGTAGCTGCCATACATGGCCGGGCGCATCAGGTTGGCCGCGCAGGCATCCACGCCGATGTATTCCTTGTAGATGTGCTTCTCATGGATGGCCTCGGTGACCAGGCAGCCATAGGGTGCCAGCATGAAGCGGCCCATCTCGGTAAAGATGGCCACATTGCCCATGCCCGCCGGGACCAGAATCTCCTCGAACTTCTTGCGCACGCCCTCGCCGATGGCCAGAATGTCGTTATCGCGCTGATCGGGACGATAGGCAACGCCCACACCGCCCGACAGATTGATATAGCGGATATCCGCCCCGGTGCGCTTGTGCAGGCGGACAGCCAGTTCAAACAGAATGCCTGCCAGCTCGGGATAATATTCATCGGTGACGGTGTTGCTGGCCAGGAAGGCATGGATGCCGAAGGTCTCTGCGCCCATAGCCATCAGACGGGTGTAGGCCTCCGCCATCTGGTTTTCGGTCATGCCATACTTGGCATCGCCGGGGTTATCCATGATGCCGTTGCCCAGATCAAAGGTTCCGCCGGGATTGTAGCGGCAGAACACCGTCTTGGGAATGCCCGCCACCCGCTGCAGAAAATCCACATGGGTCAGGTCATCCAGATTGATGTAAGCATCCAGATCATAGGCCTTTTTCATGTCCTCCACCGGGGTATCGTTGGAGGAAAACATGATATCGCTGCCATGGAACCCACACGCTTCTGACAGCAGCAGTTCGGTATAGCAGGAGCCGTCCACACCGCAGCCTTCCTCCTGCAGAATCTGCAGCAAATAAGGGTTGGGCGTTGCCTTCACAGCAAAGTATTCTTTAAAGCCCTTGTTCCAGGCAAAGGCCTTGTTGACCAGGCGGGCATTTTCCCGGATGCCCTTCTCGTCGTAAAGATGAAAGGGCGTGGGCACATCCGCAATGATGTCCTGCGCCTGTTCCAATGTGATGAACGGCTTTTTCTTCG
>JAHZHS010000178.1 GCA_019420135.1 Oscillospiraceae bacterium
GGATCCATTTATCCAGACCGGTGCGGTCGGCATGGCCGGACATACCGGTCATCTGACGGATCTGTGCATTGACCTGCACATCCTCACCGAACAGCCGCACCTCGTCGGCACCCTCAATGAGGGCACGGCCCAGAGTTCCTCCGGCCTGGTAACCCACGAAGAGAATGGTAGATTCCTTGCGCCAGAGGTTGTGCTTGAGATGATGGCGGATGCGGCCGGCATCGCACATGCCCGACGCCGAGATGATGACCTTGGGCGTGGTGTCCAGGTTGATGGCCCCCGAGCCCTCCTTGGTCTGGCTGATGCACAGGCCGGGGAACCACAGCGGGTTCTGGCCCGACTGCACCAGGGCGAGGGCTTCGGCGTCATAGCACTGGCTGTAATTCTCACGGAACACCGTGGTAGAGCGGTTGGCCAGCGGGCTGTCCACATAGACGGGGAAATCCTCGTGTCCATGGACGCGCCCCTCCGCCTTGATCTGGCGGATAAAATAGAGCAGCTCCTGGGTGCGGCCCACTGCAAAGCTGGGGATTACCACATTGCCGCCCCGGTCCAGGGTGGTCTGCAGAATCTCGGTGAGCTCGCCCAGATAGTCGGGACGGGGCGGGTGATCCCGGTCCCCATAGGTGGATTCCATCACTACGAAATCGGCCTCATCCAGATAGTGGGGATCCCGCAGCAGCGGCTGGTTCACATTGCCGATGTCCCCCGAAAAGACGATGGTCTGGGTCTCGCCGTTCTCGGTGATGCGCAGGGTGATGCTGGCGCTGCCCAGCAGATGCCCCACATCGGTAAAGACTGCCTCCACCCCGTCAAAGATCTGCACCGGAATGCCGTACTGCTGGGGTTGGAACAATCGCATGGCGTTCTCGGCGTCCTCGACGGTGTACTCCGGCGCCACGGGGTCCCGGCCGCTGCGCTTGGCTTTACGGTTTTGCCACGCGGCGTCCTGGTCCTGGATGGGGGACGAGTCCTACAGGATGATCTCGCACAGGTCCATGGTGGGGTCGGTGGCGTAAATCGGCCCGCGGAACCCGTTTTTGTAGATGCACGGAATCATGCCCGAGTGATCAATGTGGGCATGGGTCAGCAAAATAGCCTCGATTTCGGCAGGGGCACAGGGCGGCTTGGCATTCTCATACACATCGCGTCCCTGTTCCATGCCGCAATCCACCAGAAAGCGGTGCCCCGCTGCCTCGATCAGCGTACAGCTGCCGGTTACTTCTCGGGCGGCACCCAAAAATTGCAGTTTCATGACAGGACCTCCTTATTTCACCAGCACGGTGTGCCGGCGCCGTTCGTTTCGTCTTGTCTTTCCCATGTCCCCACTCTCAAAGCAAATGGTCTGCTCAGCCGGTCACATCCCCGCGGCCGACGCCGTAGCGCGGCGCTTCGGGCAGGGTAAACACATCGGCAAAAGCATTGGTGGCATCGTTGATCGCCATACGGACACACCAGAAGGCATCCCCGTAATCCCGCAGCACGGTATAGTTCTGGTCGCTCAGCCCCCGCAGGGTGGCCGTGTCGGTGACGATGAGCACTGTGGCATCCTCGGCCACGTCCTTGGTCAGAAGGCTTTCGGTGTAAGTTTCGGTCACCGTGCCGCTGTTCAGCAGTTCCAGATAGGCGGCGCCGGTGGCGGCTACCAGCTGCACCCGCTCACCGCCGGGCAGAGAATCCAGCAGCGCTCCCCGGGTGATATCGCCCTCCGGCAGCTCGGTAACGCCGCCCGCCAGGGCCACCGGCGTCATGCCCGCATACTCGGACGGCCAGTGGGCGCTGTCGGCCTGGGCAAGATTGAGGTAGGTCTCGGCCACATAGTTGCCAAAGCTGATGGTGCGGCTGGCCTCCTCAAAGGTGAAGAGTTTCTGGCTGCGAACCGATTCATCCCCAGCTTCCAGCGAATCCAGGCCGGATCGTGCGGAGTTGTAGGCAGCGGATACCGTCTCGTCGAAGCTGGAGCGGGCCGCCGTCATGGTTGCCTCGGTGATCTGGGACGCCTTGGCCGTGACGGTGCCGGAGGCCGTGAAGGTCAGCTCCAGGCAGCCGACGGCGGAAAGCCCGCCGCCCGCCGGGACAACGGTAATGCCGGAGGAGGAGTTTTCCTCCGTCGCCCCGCCCGCGATGACCGCATTGACGCCCAGGTCGGACAGATCCCCCAGCACGGCGGTATAGTCGGTGTCGGGGCCGACAACGCAGACGATAGCGTCTACATTCTCGGCGCGCAGGGCCGCCACCTGCTCGGAGGCAGTCTGCTTGAGATCGGCGGCGGTCAGTTCGCTGCCCCGGGCGGAGTTGCCCAGGCTGGCCAGCGAGAAGAATCCGATGCGCTTGCCCGCCGACTTGATGACCGCATTCATGCCGTTGGTGATCCGGTTGCGGTTCCAGCTGGTGCTGCGGTAGAACAGGGGCACGCCCTCAGCGTTGCGCAGGTTGGAAGCCAGGGACTCGCCCGAGGCGGTCACCACGTCGTCCAGCAGCCGCTCGGTGCCGAAGGCCAGGTCGCTGGCGTCAAAGCACTGGAGATTGTAGCCTGCCGCCGAGAAGGCAGAGGTCATATCCATGCCGCCGGTCAGACTGGTGGGCAGGCTGCCCTGCAGGCTGCCGCCCGCGTCGATGAGGATGGCATCGCCGTTGCCCGCTTTGAGCGCCGCCACATCCGCCAGGCTGATGTCGCCGTCGGTGATGGTGCCGTGGAGCGAGCCGGTGGCGTAGATGGGCACGGTGATGTCCCCCACCCGGACGGTGCATTCCGCCCAGGTGCGGCCGTCCGCCAATGTGGCGGTGACGGTGCACTGGCCGTTCCCTTTGGCCTGGACGACACCCTTCTTGCTGACGGTGGCCACGTCCGGGTCGCTGGTGGACCAGTAGACTTTCTGGCCGCCGTCGGTCTCGGCGGGTTCGTCCAGGGTAATGGTGGCTTTGTCGCCCTTCTGGCCCAGAGCCAGTTCGTTTTTGTAGGTATCATTGGTGAAGGTGGGCTGGATGACTTTGCCATAGGTATCGGTAATGCCGGTCATGGTCAGGTCCTCCATGACAAAGTCAATGTCCACCGTCTCGCTCTGGACGCCGTAGTCGGCGCCGGGCGCCTGATAGGTGGCCTGCCACATGGAGTAGGTCCCGGTGTAGCCCAGGGCCGACGAATACCGGGCGATCCACAACTCGTCACGCCAAGGATCAAAGGCCGGGTCGTCAAAGCGGGCCCGCACCCAGTTCAGCGAGGCATAGATGCCCTGGCGGCCGGTGTAGCCGTACTGTTCCAGCTGGTCGAAGAAGGCCTCGGTCAGGGCTGCCATCTCCTCGGGGAAAAGCCCGGTGATGGCAGCATCCTCCAGGTCGTAGTAGACGGGATAATCCAGTTTGTAGGGTTTGTCGGTATAGTCGGGCAGTTCCTCGTAGGGGGATTCGATCAGCCCCAGCAGCCGCGCCACGTGGGCGGCCTCGCTGCGGGCCTGCTCCTCGGTGGTGGCGTAGGAATACAGGTAGACGCCAAAGGGAATGCCCAGCTTGGTGCAGGCGTCGGCGTTGCGCTCCCAGTAATCATCGTCCTGGGTGTACTCCCCCTCCCCGTTCCACTCGCTGCCGATGCCGCAGCGGAGAATGGCAAAGTCGATGCCCGCATCCTTGGCTTTCTGCCAGTCGATCTCGCCCTGGTATTTGGAGACATCAATGCCCTTGAGGGTCGCCGCCAGAATGGGCTCCCCCGCATCATTGAAATAGTATCCGGCATCATTCTTCACCCAGGCCCCCGCGCTGGTGCCGGTTTCAGGGACGGCGGGCTCTCCCTCTGAGCCCTGGGTGATCCAAAACACGATCAGGCAGACCGCCACAATGACCAGCAGCGCCACGCCGGGCAGGATCAGCCTGCCCCAGGGGTTGGTCTTTTTTCTGCGCTTGTATCGTACCGTTGTTTGCTTCACGTTGGCAGTTCCTTTCCGCAAGAAATGACTGGACGGTGTCCCCCAAAGGCCGTCTGCGGCCGGGCACAATGTATTTGTATGCGGCACGGCACGCCCGGATACGGCAGGGACTATATATGTTTATATCGTACCATTTTGTCGAATAAATTACAATGCTGTAACCGCCATTCCGGGCCGCGGTCCGGCCCTGGGAAAAATTTTACAAATTGTCGCCCGTCCGGAAAACAGCCGGCAAAAAGCGCCCCGTCTCTGCCGGAGCTGCGGCAGAGACGGGGCGCTGGAACTATCGGGCAGGAACAGTCTGAAGGATAAAATCCCATGCGGGCAGGCCGTTGCCCGTGTCCACAGCCATTTGACGGCACAGAGCCCTTTTCCGGGGCGGA
>JAHZHS010000179.1 GCA_019420135.1 Oscillospiraceae bacterium
TCCCCCACCTTGGAGGCGATGCTGCTCTCGCCGCCCAGCACCCGCAGCGTCCGGCTGCGGATGGTGCAGTTCTGCCCTGCTTCCAGTTTGGGTCGGACCTGCTCGGCCCACATGGCTTTCATCTCCCGGGGGACGCCCGGCATCAGCACGGCACAGTGGCCGTTCTCATCCTCAAACCAGGCGCCGGGCGCTGTGCCGTGGGCGTTGGGCAATTTATGGCCCTTCACCGGCACCATGGCCTGCTTGCGGTTGTTGGGGGTGGGCTGGCGGTTGATGCGGGCAAAAAAGTCCACGATCTTCTGCCATTCTTCCTCGTCAAAGCGCAGCGTATCCCCGAAGGCCTCGGCTACCGTCTCCTTGGTCAGGTCATCTTCGGTAGGGCCCAGCCCTCCCGAAAAGACCAGCAGCTCACTGCGCTCCTTCGCCTCCCGGACCAGGTCCCGCAGCCGCTGGACGTTATCCCCGATGACATGCTGGTGCAGCACACTGATGCCCAGCTCGGCCAGTTCCCGGCTGAGAAACTGCGCGTTGGTGTTGACAATGTCCCCCAGCAGCAGTTCGGTGCCCACACATATGATTTCGGCGTTCAAATCCTGTCCGCCTCCTGTCAGAATTCCGGCTCGTCCCCGATATGGATGGGGATTTTCTCTACATTGGCGGCTGCTTCCGCCTCCAGCTCCTCCAGCCCGGGCATGGCGGCCTCGGCTGCCTCGATCTCCTCAAGGGAGGGCCGGGTCTTGGGATGCGGCGGGGTGAAGATGGTGCAGCAGTCCTCGTAAGGCTCAATGGAAGTCTCAAAGGTGCCGATCTCCCGGGAGCGGGCGATGATCTCAGTCTTGTCCATGCCGATGCAGGGACGCAGCACCGGCAGGCTCTGGGCCGCATCGGTGCAGGCCAGGGCGGGCAGCGTCTGGCTGGCCACCTGGGCCAGGCTCTCACCGGTGACGAGGGCCTCCATGCCGGTGGTCTCGGCCACCCGCTTGGCGATGCGCAGCATGCTGCGTCGCATCAGGACGGTGAACAGCACATCGGGGGCGTTGTCCCGGATATACTCCTGGGGCTTGGTGTAGGGCACCACAAACAGCACGCAGTTGCCGGTGTACTCGCTGATGAGCCGGGCCAGCGACACCACCTTGAGCTTGGCCCGCAGGCTGGTGTAGGGCGGGGAGGCAAAGTGGATGTGATGCAGTGCCAGACCACGCCGGGCCATGCACCAGGCCGCCACGGGGCTGTCGATGCCGCCGGACAGCAGGTTGAGGGCGCGGCCGCTGGTGCCCACGGGCAGTCCGCCCGCGCCGGGGACCTTGGGGCCGTGGATATAGGCGCCGAAGTCCCGGATCTCCACCATGATCTCCAGCTGAGGGTTGTGGACATCCACCCGCAGATAGGGATGTTTGGACAGCAGGTAGGCGCCCAGTTCCCGGCAGAGCTCGGGGCTCTTCATGGGATAGGTCTTGTCCGAGCGCTTGGCCTCCACCTTGAAGGTTTTGATGCCCCGCAGTGTCTGGCCCAGATAGGCCTCGGCGGTGGCGCAGATACTGTCGAAGTCCTTGTCACAGACGGCGGCACGGCTGAGCTTGACGATGCCGAAAATCTTGGAAATGCGGCGGAAGGCCTCGTCCATGTCGATGTCGTCGGACAAAGGCTGGATGAACACCGTGCTCTGGGCCTGACGGATCTTGAACTCGCCCAGGTCGGCAAGGCGGTAGCGGATGGCCTTGTTCAGCTTTGCCTCAAAGGTTCCGCGGTTGAGGCCCTTCAGGGTCATTTCGCCCTGGTAAGCCAGGATGATCTCTTTCATAATTGGCAACTACCTTTTCTTTTATGTGTAATTATCTTCAGATGTGCTGCAATTCCTGCATGCCGGCGCGCAGGCCCGCCAGCAGGGCGTCCACGTCGGCCTCGTCGTTGTCGGCGCAGAAACTGACCCGCAGCGCCGTGGCGATGGCAGTCCCGTCGCAGCCCATGGCCTGCAAGGTATGGCTGGGTTCGCCCTTGTCGCAGGCGCTGCCCCCTGAGACGTAAATTTTGCGGTCGCTCAGGTAGGTGATGAAGGTCTGGCTGTTGACGCAGTTGGTAGAGAAGTTGAGCACTTCCGGCACGGCGCCCTCGGGGGAATGGATGGTCACCCCGGGCAATTCGGCCAGGCCCGCCCGCAGCCGGGCGTTGAGGACGGCAGCGGCTCTGGCGTTGGCTGCGATCTTTTTGGCGCCCTGTTCCGCCGCCACGCCCAGGCCCACCGCATAGGGCAGGTTCTCGGTGCCGGGACGGATGCCCCGCTCCTGATGTCCGCCCAGGTAGGGAGGCACCAGATGCTGGCGCTGGTTCTCACACAAGTACAAAGCGCCGATGCCCTTGGGGGCATGGACCTTGTGCCCCGACACCGCCAGGGTATCCACGTGGGAGAGGGTCTTCATGTTGAGGGGGATGCGCAGCCACGCCTGCACCGCATCCACATGGACGGCGGTGCGGCTGTTTTTGGCCTTGACCCCGTCGGAAAAGCGCTTGATGTCCTGCAGGGCTCCTGTCTCATTGTTGACGGCCATGCAGCAGGCCAGCACGGTGTTTTTGTCCACGGCCTCCACCAGGCGGTCCACATTCAGATGGCCGTCGGCTTCGGGCAGGATCTCCACCACCTCGAAGCCGTGATCTTTCAGGGCGCGGATGGGACGCTGGACGCTGGGATGCTCAAACCCGGTGACCACGATCCTGTTGCCCCAGGCCCTGCGGGCCATGACGGCGCCCAGAATGGCAAGGTTGTTGCTCTCGCTGCCGCAGGCGGTGAAGTAGATCTCTTTGGCGGCACAGCCCAGACTGCGGGCGACCTTGCCCCGGGCGGAGGCCAGCTGCTGTTCGGCCAGAATGGCCGGCTCATACAGGCTGGACGGATTGGCCCAGCTGTTGCGCACCGCCCGGTCGATGGCGTCTGCCACCGCCGGGTCCACCATGGTGGTGGCGGCGTTGTCCAGATAGTGCAGTTCAGCGTTTGTTCGCATACCTTGCGGTTCCTCTTTTCCCCTCGATTGTGCCGGGTCCCGTATGAGGCGGAGCCCCCTTCGGCACTTAAAAATGTACAAACCAATACAGAATAGATTATACACGGTTGCCGGGGCAAACACAAGGACACCCCACAGGAAAAATGTCGCCCTCCGTACAAAAAGCCCGCCGCAGTGCAGAGAAACTCCCCTGGCACCACGGCGGGCGGGAAATTGTGGAAAATGCAGATCACTCGCCGAAGTCGGCGGCAACCTTTTTCAGCATCTGACGGATGGGCAGCTGGTAGGGACAGCGGGTCTCACAGGCGCCGCACTCCACGCAGGCACTGGCCTTGACCTTGAGGGTGGCGTAGCGTTCCCGGGCCCAGCCCTCCAGGCCGTAGCGGTCCAGATACCCGTGGAAGAGGAAGCAGCTGGGGATCTGGATGCCCACGGTGCAAGGGGCGCAGTAGTTGCAGCGGCGGCAGAACTGGGTGCCCAGAGCATGGCGGACCTCCTCGCAGCGGGCAAGCTCCTCCTGGGTGAGGGGGCTGGCATCGGCGGCGGCCTCGATGTTCTGGGACAGTTCCTCAGGGGCGGCCATGCCGGGGATGGCAACGGTCACGTTGGGGTTGCTCAGCACATAGCGCACGGCAAGACGGCCGTCCTCCAGCGCGCCGCCGGCCAGAGGCTTCATGGCGATGAAGCCCCGGCCAGACGCTACACACCGGGCTATGAGGTCGGCCCCCTGCTGCTCCACAATGTTGTAGGGGAACATGACCGTCTCGATGTCGGGGCAGTCGAGGGCTTTCTCAAAGGTGGCGGCCAGGTGGGCGGTGATGCCGATGTGTCCCACCACCCCCGCTGCCTTGGCGGCCTTGAGGGCTTCCATGGCGCCGCCGGGGGCCAGGATCTTGTCAAAGTCCGCCGGGCTGGGATTGTGGAACTGGTAGAGCTCGATATGATCGGTGCGCAGGTTTTTCAGGCTGGTAGCCAGCTCCCGTTCCATATCCTCCCTGGTCAGGGCGCGGCACTTGGTGGCCAGAACGAACTGGTCCCGCAGACCGCTCTCCTCCAGGGCCTGACCGATCCACTCCTCGCTGACGGTATAGCCCCGGGCCGTGTCGATGTAATTGATGCCCGCCTTGTGGGCGGCTTCCAGCAGGGCGCGGGTGCCCGGCTGGTCAATGCGCTGGATGGGAATGCCGCCGAAGCCCAGGCGGGAAATCTTGAGCCCGGTGCTGCCCAGCATGACATACTGCATAGTCGTTTCCTCCCTGTTTT
>JAHZHS010000018.1:0-7345 GCA_019420135.1 Oscillospiraceae bacterium
GTGGTCAAATTGGAGTATTTGTTGAGGTTTTCGTCGATGAAACGCTCATAATGTCCCAGGTCCAGGTCGGTCTCGGTGCCGTCATCGGTGACAAAGACCTCACCGTGCTGCAGGGGGCTCATGGTGCCGGGGTCGACGTTGATATAAGGGTCCAGCTTCTGGGAAGCGACCTTCAGCCCGCGGGTCTTGAGCAGACGGCCCAGGCTGGCCGCCGTGATGCCCTTGCCCAGACCGGACACGACACCGCCGGTAACAAAGATATATTTGGTAGACATACACACATCCTCCACATCCATATCAATTATACCAATTTATTATTATATACACGTCGCCCTGCAAAAATCAAGATTTCGCAGTTCTGCCGTGCAAATTTCCCACCCCCGTCCCGTGGACAGGGCATCAGGCTTCCGCCTGAAAAGTTACTCAAAAATTGCCGGCCTGCACAAAAGCAATTGCTGTTTTTTGTGCAGACCGGCAATGCGGTTGCAGATTGCCAACTTAACAAGTGGCGGATCAGAGTTCGTCGTCCTCCTCATCCAGCAGGGCGGAGGCAACCTCCCCCCGGCTGGTGCGGGTGTCCATGGCCCGCTTTTCAATGAGGCGGTGGGCCTCCGACTCGGTCATGCCGCGCTTTTCGATGAGCATACATTTGGCGCGGTCCACCAGCCGAAGCTGGGCGATCTTGTCAGTCAGGCGGGCGTTTTCCTCCAGCAGGGGGGCCAGCCGGCGGCAGCAGCTGGAAGCCATCTGTACTGCCTGGCGGAATTGCGTGGAAGAAAAAGGTTTTGCCAGAACCAGCACACCGTTTTGCTGCAAATTACCGGAGATCTGTTCCGCGGTGCCGGACTTTGCCAACAGAAGCACTCCCGCGTGGGAGCGTTCCACCGCATAGGTGCCCAGCTCATGACCGAATTCATCGGGCAGCGGAGTGTTGATGACCACGATCTCGAAATCTTTCTCCGCCAGCCGTCTGCGGGCTTCGCCGCCGCTGGCCACAATGACCGGGCGCGGGTAGCCCAGTTCGGCGATGTGCCGCGCCAGGTATTCGTTGGCGTTGACACCAGCGGACGCGATCAATGCCAGAGGCATGCGGGTCCCTCCTTTCGGCAAAGTTCACCGTCATCCTTGACGGGGCGGGAGGTCAGACCGTGGGGAAGCAGTGCTCCCGCTCCCAGGCTTCCGGATCGGGAGCGTTTTCAAAGTCCAGGCAAAGCCGGGTCTGATACTCAAAGTATTTGTTCAGCAGGGCCAGGGGCAGCTCGTTGGAGATGAAATCACTGGACGCGGCCACTGTGATGGCCTCCCGCAGGGAGCGGGGCAGGCTTTCCAGGCCCTCGGTGCTGGAATGCAGGAACAGATTGCGGTTGACCGGCGCAGGCAGGGGCATCTTGTTCTGGATGCCGTCCAGGCCTGCCGCCAGGATCAGGCCGATGGCCAGATGGGGGTTGCAGGAGGGATCGGGGCTGCGCATCTCCATGCGGCAGAGCTCTCCGTGGGCGGACGGCAGACGGACAAGCTGGCTGCGGTTCTGGCGGCTCCAGCTGATATACTGGGGCGCCTCGCAGCTGCCGAAGCGGGCATAGCTGTTTGGCAACGGATTGCAGAAAGCGGTCAGTTCCCGGGCGTGGGCCAGGATGCCCGCAATAAAATGTCCGGGCTCGCTGTCGGGGGCGATGTCACCCTCAAACAGATTCTTGCCGTCCCGCTTGAGAGAAATGTTGACGTGCAGGCCGCTGCCCGCCTGGTCCCGCAGGGGTTTGGGCATAAAGCTGGCAAACAGTCCGTTGCGCCCCGCGATGGCCTTGACGGTGCTCTTGAAGGTATTCAGGTTGTCCGCCGAGCGCAGGGCAGGGGCGTAAAGAAAGTCCACCTCATTCTGACCGTGACCGCTTTCATGATGGCTGTGCTGGGGTTTCAGGCCCATATCCTCCATGGCAAAGCAGATCTCCCGGCGGATGTTCTCGCCCTTGTCCAGGGGGGCAATGTCAAAGTAACCGCCGTGATCCAGGGGAATCTTGGTGGGGGTGCCGTGATCGTCGGTCTCAAAGAGATAAAACTCACACTCACAGCCCACGTTGCAGACAAGCCCCATGGCCCGGGCGCGGCGCACCACCGACTGTAAGTATCCCCGGCAGTTGCCCTCAAAAGGCTTGCCGTCGGGCAGCGTGATGTCACAGTACATGCGCATGACGCGGCCCTCCGTAGGACGCCAGGGCAGGATGCAGACAGTGTCCGGGTCAGGCCACAGCACAAGGTCGCTCTCCTCGGTGTTCATAAAGCCGGCGATGGAACTGCCGTCGAAACAGACGCCATGCTCAAACGCACCGGGAAGCTCGCTGGCGAACAGCGAGATATTCTTCTGGTTGCCGAAAATATCACAAAATGCCAGACGGACAAACTTGACGTCGTTGTCCTCCACAAAGTTCAGGATATCCTGTGCAGTCCGTTTCATGGTGAACCTCCGTGCGTGGCAGGCGCCGGGACGGGGACGCACTGCCGGTAGTAGCCCAAAACTCGAAAGGCCCGCGATGGCGGGCCCTCCGAGCTGGTGTAAGAAATAGGAAAAGGAGAATGGCTAATTTGTGCTCTGCGCAGCGCCCTGGTTACAGGGCGGCGAGGAAACCGATCACTCGGTGTAGTAGAGCAGGCGGCTGTAGCAAGGCAGCGGCCAGTAATCCTCGCGGCAGATTTCCTCGGCGGCATCGGCGCTGGCGCGCAGCTTTGCCATAGCCGGGATGACAACGTCGTGGTAGGCATGTGCCTTGGCGGTCTCATCCGTCATGGCGGAAACCTCATCCGCGACCTTCTGGAGTTCGTCCACACCGTCGGACATTTCGTCCGCGTACTGGGACAGCTTGGTCAGCAGCTTCTGCTCGGCACGGGTCGACAGGGACTCATTCACGGCCATCTTGGTGGCTGCGGTGCCGGCCACGTCGTCCATGTAAGCGGTGACAGCGGGGATCAGCTGCTTGTTGGCGATCTTGAGCATGGTGCGGGCTTCGATGTTGAGAACCTTGGAGTAGTGCTCCATCTCAACCTCGTAGCGGCTCAGCATCTCAGTGCGGGTCAGGACGCCGAACTCTTCCATGAGTTCGATGTTCTTGGGCTCCTTGAGAGCGACCATGGCATCGGGAGTGCACTTGCGGTTGGGCAGGCCACGGCGCTCAGCCTCGACCTCCCAGGCCTCGGAGTAACCGTTGCCGTTGAAGATCACGCGGCGGTGCTCGTTGAGGGTCTTCTTGACCCAGGCGGCAGCAGCGCACTCAAAATCGGCGGCATCCTCGGTCTCGCTGCAGAAGTCGCTCAGTTCCTTGGCGACAGCAGTGTTGAGGATGAAGTTCGCATCCGACAGGTTTTCGGCAGAGCCGGGCATACGGAACTCGAACTTGTTGCCGGTGAAGGCAAAGGGAGAAGTACGGTTGCGGTCGGTGGTGTCCTTGCTGAACTTGGGCAGGACGTCGACGCCCAGATCCATCTTCATCTTGACGGGGCCGGCATAGGGAGAATCGGAGCAGATGGCGTCGATGACGGCCTCCAGCTCTTCGCCCACGAAGATGGAGATGATGGCCGGCGGTGCCTCGTTGGCGCCCAGACGGTGATCGTTGCCCGGAGTGGCGACGGCAGTGCGCAGCAGATCGGCATACTCGTCAACTGCCTTGATGACAGCGGACAGGAACACCATGAACTGCAGGTTCTGCATGGGGGTGTCGCCGGGATCCAGCAGGTTTTCGCCCTCGGTGCTCAGGGACCAGTTGTTGTGCTTGCCGCTGCCGTTGACGCCCTCAAAAGGCTTCTCGTGGAGCAGGCAGACCAAACCATGGCGGGAGGCAACCTTCTTCATCATTTCCATCGTCAGCAGGTTGTGATCGATGGCAACGTTGGTGGTATCAAAAATGGGAGCAAGCTCATGCTGGCTGGGAGCAACCTCGTTGTGCTTGGTCTTGGCGGGGATGCCCAGCTTCCACAGCTCCTCATCCAGCTCCTTCATGAAGTCGGAGACGATGGGGCGGATAACGCCGAAGTAATGCTCCTCCAGCTCCTGGCCCTTGGAAGGTGCGGAGCCAAACAGCGTACGGCCGGTGAGAACCAGGTCGAGGCGCTTCTCATAGTCTTCCTTGCGGATGAGGAAATATTCCTGCTCAGGGCCGACGGTGGTGTGGACCTGATCCACTTCCTTGCCGAACAGACGCAGCACACGGCGGGCCTGATCGGAGATGGCCTTCATGGAGCGGAGCAGAGGAGTCTTTTTGTCCAGAGCTTCGCCGGTGTAGGAGCAGAACGCGGTGGGGATGCACAGCACGTCATCCTTGACGAAAGCGTAGCTGGTGGGATCCCAGGCGGTGTAGCCACGGGCCTCAGCGGTGGCGCGCAGGCCGCCGGAGGGGAAGGAGGAAGCATCCGGCTCGCCCTTGATGAGCTCCTTGCCGGAGAACTCCATGATGGCGGTGCCGTCATGCTGCGGTGCAACAAAACCGTCATGCTTCTCGCTGGTGATGCCGGTCAGAGGCTGGAACCAGTGGGTGTAGTGAGTGGCACCCTGCTCGATGGCCCAGCGCTTCATAACGCTGGCGACGACGTTGGCCACATCCAGATCCAGGGGCTGGCCCTTTTCGATGGTTGCTTTCAGGCTCTTATAGGTCGAACTGGGCAGACGCTCGCGCATTACATGCTCGTTGAAGACTTTGCTGCCGTAGAGTTCCATAACGGTTGCTGCCATACTTCATACTCCTTTACTGCTCGAAACTAACAAAGGCGCTGCGAATCTTACGTTCGCAGCGCCCTTGCTGTTTATGTGATAATTATATCGGGCGCGGGAACAAAACGCAATAGGCGGTTTGCCAAAATACGATGGCACAGAAACGGCAAAAATTGGCGCTTTTCCATAGTTTGCGGTTTCGCGGGGGCAAAACCGGCGGTCAGACCACCTGGAAAAGGTAGAATTTCAGGTAATCGGTCTCGGGAACTTCCCACAGGATGGGATGGTCGGGAGCCTGCTGGCGGGCTTCGATCTGCCGCAGGGAACGGCCGGTGTCCCGGGCGGCGGCATGCAGCATCTTGACGAACTCGGGGGCGGGGGCAAAGTGGCTGCAGCTGGCGGTGGCCAGATAACCGCCCCGGGGCAAAAGCCGCATGGCCCGCAGGTTGATCTCCTTGTAGCCGCGCATGGCGCTGGCCGCGGTGGAGCGGGATTTGGTGAAGGCCGGCGGGTCCAGGATGATGAAGTCGTAGGGATGGCCCTCCGCCTCCAGCCGGGGCAGAAGGTCAAACACGTCGGAGCAGACAAAGTCCATCCGGTCATCCAGCCCGTTTCGCACGGCGTTGCGGCGGGCCATCTCGATGGCGGAGGCGCTCACATCCACCGCGGTGACATGTTTGGCGCCGCCCTTTGCCGCGTTGAGGGCAAAGCTGCCGGTGTGGGTGAAGCAGTCCAGCACGGTGCGCCCGGCGGCCAGATGGGCCACCGCCCGGCGGTTGTATTTCTGGTCGAGGAAAAATCCGGTCTTTTGCCCGTTCTCCACGTCCACGGCGTAGTAGATGCCGTTTTCACAGATCTCGGTGACGGGACTCTGGGGCAGGGGTTCGCCGGGCAGGGGATACCAGCCCTTGCCCCGGGACAGGCCCTCCTTGTCCCGCAGGGCCAGGTCGTTGCGCTCAAAGATGCCCTCGATGTGCTGGCCGTCGGCCCGCAGGACATCGACAAGCAGGGGCAGGATCTGATCCTTGCGCACCTCGATGCCCACGCTGGTGATCTGGGTGACCAGCAGGGGACCGAACCGGTCAACGGTCAGCCCGGGCAGGGAGTCCGCCTCCCCGAAAACAAACCGGCAGCACTGGCAGTCGGTCTCGCCCATCACCTGCTTGCGGTAGGCCCAGGCGTATTCCAGGCGGCGGCGCCAGAAAGCCTCGTCAAAGCGGTCATTGGCGTTGCGGCTGATGACCCGCAGCCGGATGCGGCTGGCAGGGCTGTACATGGCGGTGCCAAGGTAGCTGCCCCGGGGGCTCAGCACATCGGCCAGACCACCGGGGGCAGGCAGGGGATCGGGGGACTGGGTAATCTCATTGTCATATACCCAGGGATGCCCGGCGGCCAGGCTGGCCGCTGCTTTTTTGGAAACGGTGAAGGCAGGCCATTCACGCACAGTTTTCATCGGCAGTCGTCCTTTTCTTACAAAATCAATCGCTATCAGTATACCGTCCCAAGGGAAAATACGCAAGAAGGCCACGCAGAATGCGTCCCCCATGATATAATAAGGAGACCGCAAAGACAAAAGCCTGCCGCTCTGCCGCGGCAAAAAGGAGACGACAATGGAGATCGAACGCAAATGGATGGTGACCGGCTGGCCGGAAGGCCTGACCCTTACCGAGGAATACCGCATGGATCAGGGCTATATCAGCGTCCGGCCCACGGTGCGCATCCGCCGCGAGGCACTGACCGGCGGGCCCACCCACTATGTCCTCTGCTTCAAGGGGGAGGGAACCCTCTCCCGGGAGGAGATCGAGACCGACATTGAGCCCGAACTGTATGAAAAGCTCAAGCATCTGATCGGCAAACCGCTCATCGCCAAGCTGCGGCGCAGCTATGCCCTGGAGGGCGGACTGACGCTGGAGGTCAACGAGGTGGATTCCGGGCGGCCGGGGGCTTTTTTCTATGCCGAGATCGAGTATCCCACCGAGGCCGAGGCACTTTCCTGGCGGCCGGACACTCCGCAGCTGGCCGCCTATCTCTCCGACGAGGTGACCGGCAAACCCGGTTCCAGCATGGGGGAATACTGGCTTCAGACCCGCTGAACTGAACAAATAATATAAAATCACATGTAAAATGTGAAAATATTATGGAAAAATCGCTCATTCAGTGATACAATTTCCTTATATACCAGAGAAGATTGGGTAAATCCATCCGGGAAAAGGAGTGAATCACATGAAGCGGAATTTCCTGCGCCTGGCGGCAGGTACCCTGGCAGCAGCCATGCTGCTGCCCATGCAGGGCTGCAGCCCTATGACGCCGGCAAAGACGGCGGAGCGGGTGGCGGAAAATATGGCAAAAACGCCCTGCACGGCGGCCTCGGTCACGGGACAGATGGATCTTTCCATCGGGATGATGGGGCTGGAGGTGGACACCACGGTGTCTCTGGAACAATCGCTGCTCTATTCTGCCAACCCGCAGAAGGCTTACGCCGACCTGGAAATGGGCTACGAGATGATGGGTGTCCGGGTACCGCTTACGGTGGAAAGCTATCTCCTGGAAGAGGACGGCAAGATGGTGCAGTATCTGCACGCGAACGACGTCTGGATGACTGCCGATGCCGATGCCACCATGGTGCAGGCGGGAACGGCCATCCAGTTT
>JAHZHS010000018.1:7355-20398 GCA_019420135.1 Oscillospiraceae bacterium
TGATTCCCCCGGGACGCTGGCCTTTGACGAGAGGGTGGCGGAGCTCGACGGGGGGCCGGCGGTCTGCCGGACGGGAACTGTCTCGGGGGAGGCCCTGAGCCCCCTGCTGGGCAACATGCTGGGGGAACTGGCCGGGGCCCAGGGGGAAAACCCGGAAGCCCCGCTGCAAAGCGGACTGGATTTTTCCGGTGTGAGCGCCGATGTGCGGATGTACGTGAACAAAGAAACCTACCTGCCCATCCGGATGGAATGCTCCGTCTCGGGCCTGGATACCGTGATGAACAGCCTTTTGGAGGATTCCGGCATCACCTACACGGTCAACAGCTTCACCATGAACTGCGATTACACCTCCTATGAGCCCCAGGAGATCCCCGAACTGCCGGCAGAGGCCCATGCGGCCGCCGAGCAGGCTGCCCGCCTGGCCCAGGGCAATCCCGACAACGGCAACGGCATCTATACCATCCGGGAAGGCAACTATTATATGGATATCGCCACGCCGGAGGGCTATGCAGTTTCCGCCACCGACTATGACATGGTACAGTTTTACAATGAGGAACTGGACCGCACCGTCAAATACCAGATGTACACCACGGTGACCCAGAACGACCTGGGGTTGATCGACCAGTATTATACGGAGCTCATGGACACCCATCCCGCTCTGTTTCCGGATTCCAATTTTTATAACAGTGATACATTGGCGTACAGTCTCATGTGGATCGAGTACGAGGAAAATGACCGGAAGGCAGCAAACTATTATGCCTGGGCCTATCTGGAAGATCAGGTCACCTCGCAGTCGGCGAATTACCCCTGGATCGTTGTCCGCATCCAGGACGGCGGCGCGGAGAAGGATGCCTCCGGCAGCTGGGAGGAGATCTGCTCCCTGCTGGACTATGCAATGCCCTATGATCTTGCTCACCTGGCCGGGGCAGCCGGGACCCAGATGATCTGACCAACCAAAACAGAAAACCGCCCTGTCGGAGCATTCCCGGCAGGGCGGTTTTTGTATGAGAAGGAAAGAAAAAGGTCAGGAAAATGCGTTCTGACGGATGCGCAGCACAGCCAGCGCCCCGCCCGCGTTTTCAAGGCGCAGACTGCCGCCGTGTGCCTCCGCCACCGTGCGGGCTAAGAAAAGGCCCAGACCCTGGTGCCCGTCCGACCGGGAGGTGTCGCCGGTCTGCAGCAGCTGAACGCCCCGACTCAGGATCTCAGGCGGAAATCCGGGACCGTCATCCTGCACCGCAAAGAGAACAAATCCTTCCTCCACGCGGCAGGTGAGGGTGACGTGGCCGTCCTCCGGGGCAAACCGTGCCGCGTTTGCCAGCAGGTTTTCCACCGCCCGGCCCAGATTCTGCCGCTGGGCGCGCAGCCGGAAGCCCTCGGGAAAATCCGTCTGCATCCGGAAAGAAATGCCCCGCGGGGCGCACAGTGCGGTGCCGGTATCTGCCAGGGAAGCAGCGAAGGCTGCAGCGTCAATCGGCTCGGGCGCAGAGGTGGAATGCTCTGCCTGGATGGTGCTGCGCAGGGCGGCCAGATACTGCCCGGCCCGGTCGGCCCCCCGCAGGATGGCGTCCACAAAACTGCGCTGGGCATCGGGAAGGGGATCCTCCGCCAGCAATTCCGCGTTGCCGCGGACGATGGCCAGGGGTGTTTTCAGATCATGGGCCAGTGCAGCAAGACGCTCGCTGCGCTGCTGTTCCATGACCCATTGGCATTTGAGGGAGTCGGCCAGCTCTTGCCGCAGTCCCTCCATGGTACGCAGCGCCTGGTCGAATTCCCGGAGCCGGGCGTGCCCCAGGGAATCCCCCGAAAGATCTCCGCCTGCCAGGGTACGGCAGGCGTTGGTCAGCAGGTCGGTCTCCTGCCGGAGCAAGGCCACAGTATGCCGCGTAGACAGCAATACCGTGACGGCCAGCAGCACCAGGAGAATACCCAGCCAGCAGAGTTCAAAGTCCGGCAGGACCCGGCGCAATTCCGGGTCGGCATAGGTTGCCCCGAAACTGTATTGCAGGCGGCAGAGAGTGCCGTCGATCAGCCGCACATCCCGGTAATAAAAAGAGCGTATCACCGGACTGTCCAGCTGCAGCGCCCGGTCCAGATCCCGGCCGCCGATGTTGCTGCCAAGTACCTGATCGTCGGATGCAATACGCCCCGGACTGACCGTGGTATCCAGCAGGACCCAGCGGCAGAGGGGGGACAGGTCGTCGGCATCAAAGTGGTCGGCGGACATGGTGGACAGAACGTCCTCGGCTTCCAGCGCTGCGGTTGCCGCGCTGTTGGCGGGCAGCAGAACACCCGCCGTGATCAGAATAAGAATCAGCCCGAACCAGAGGGCACAGACAGCCAGACACCCCAGACCGGTGCGCACCAGATAACCGATCAGCAGGCCGGACAGGGGTTTCCTAGAGTTTATTCGCTTTTCCATCGGTATCCGATCCCCCATACCGTCTCAATGGGCTGCAGGCCATGGGCACGCAGCTTGGCACGAATGTTTTTCACATGTTCCGTCACTGCCGAGTCATCGGCGGTGCCGTCACAGCCGAATACCGCCTCATAGATCTGCTCCTTGGAGAAGGTCTGCCCCGGGTGCAGGGCCAGGTACTCACAGATGCCGTACTCTGCCCGGGTCAGATGCAGCGGTCCGGCATCGGTAGAGACCTCACCGGCCGAAAGATCAAACAGCAGCCCGCCCCGGCGGATTCTGTGGGATGCCGGGCGGTTCTGGCGGCGCAGATGGGCGTTGATCCGGGCACGCAATTCCGCCACACGGAATGGCTTGGACAGATAGTCGTCACCGCCCAGGCCCAGGCCGCGCAGCACATCGGCTTCCTCCGTGCGGGCGGTGAGAAACAGGATGGGGCAGTCGGTCAAGGCACGGATCCGACGGCAGGAAGCAAAACCGTCCTCGCCGGGCATCATCACATCCAGCAGAATGCAGTCTGCCCAACGGCAGTGGCGGTCGGTGACTTCCGCACCGCTGTGCAGCACCTCAACCCGATGCCCGTCCCGTTCCAGAGCCGTGCGCAGCAGGGCACACAGGTCCCGGTCATCATCCACCGCAAGAATGTTTGCCAAAACGATTCCTCCTTCGGTCAGGTCAGAGCCAGACAGGCCGCCCAGGACAGGGCATACAGAATGTAAATATGGGCGGGATAAAAACAGTAAAACAACCGCTTGAAGCCGCGGCCGCGGCTGCCGTTGTACATCAGCATGGGCAACACGGCAAACACACCGAACCATTCATAATAGTCGGTGAACATAAGGGAGAGGGAAAAGCCTTCGCCTTTGTACAGCATGGCGGCGACGAGGACAAAATCAAACAGCAGGGTCATGCCGGCAAAGACGGCGGCCTGCAGTGCCCGGTGCTCCCGTGTGAGATACATCCCGATCCCCGTCAGGATAAAGAAGATACCGCCGTCGGAAATAAAGGACCAGGCAGGCAGCACCGTGTAGACAAGGAGGGCCAGCAGGGAGTCGGTGGCCCATGGGGCGGGACTGGCCTGGGAAAGCTGATACAGCACCACAAAGAGCAGCGGCCAGACAAGGGGCAGCAGCACTGCCGCAAGGCCGCGGCCGATGCGCCGCTGACGCAGCCAGTCGATGCCCTGCCAGACGGGGATGAGGATGACAAAGTTCATGAAGATGGCGTTCATGGGGTAGAACCCGTCGGGACGGACACCGATGCGGGCATACATCATGAGGAACAGGATCAGGCCCATTCCGGCGGAGATCATCCAGATCCGTTTAAAGTAGCGCCGCCGGTCATGAGTGTGGGCAAAGCCCTCCACCGTGCAAAAGAGGAACAGCGGGGCAGACAGCCGTCCCAGCATGGAAAAGGCATCCGGCACAAGACCGGTAAAGCCGAAAAAGTAGTGGATGTGATCCAGCACCATCAAAAACAGGGCGATGAGCTTGAGCTGGGTATCGGACAGGCCGCGCGGGGCGGCAAGGGCGTGAGGGCGAGCAGATAACATGAAAAATCCTCCTGTATTGGGACAGTCCGAACCGGAATTGTTTGTCCCGGCGGTTGGAAGGGAGACTGCCCGGTTTGCGTCCGGCAGCAGAGTCAATACCTTCCGCCGCCGCTGTCCACAAGGATAACAGGAGTTTCTAAGGAAAGGATAAGGAATTTCAGGAAACGGCAAAAAAATCGGGCGGACCCGAAGGCCCGCCCGGTTTGCGATTACTTGCTTTCCTCGACCTTGTAATTGAAGCCGTACTCTTCCTGCAGCTTCTTGACCGCAGGCTCGCAGTCCTCAATGAAGGTGGGGGAGTAGACCGACTGACCGTTGTGAGACTTTTTGTAGTCCTCCACAATCGCCATCAGCTTGTCCCAGCCCTCATTGGCCTTGGCCTCGGGGACCTCCTTGGGAAAATCAATGATGAATTCGCGGTGCTTGGGGATGCGTGCTTTCATAAACGACACTCCTGATTTTTGGTTTTGGTTTTCTCTATGATATATGGGATTGCGGCCGGTGTCAAATGGTCCGGCTGCAGATCCTTCCACCAATCAGTTGGTAACAGGCAGGCTGGTCAGATCGATGCCGCCGTCGGCACAATAGTACACCGAGTAGGGCTGGGGATCGTTGGTGCTGTACCCGGTCATATCCAGATACAGCCAGAACTGGGGCAGGTCGGTCTTGACAAAGCGGGAGGAAAGGGCAGGGTCCATAGCTGCATACTGGGCATCGGTGGCTAGCAGCAGGCTGCCGTCCTCCAGACCGGTGCCGTCGTTATAGTAGGTATAATCGCCGGGGTTATAGTTGCCGGTGATCATGCGGTAGACTTTGGTGGAATCGGCAGTGCGCAGGACCTTGCGGTCGTGATCGTCGGTGTACATATAGACGACCTTGACATCCGGATAGGCCTCGTCCAGCGCCTGGGTCACAGCCTCTGCGTAGGAAAAATCGTAGCTGGGATGGGCTACATACTGGGCGTCACACACAAAGGCATTGCAGACACCGATGGCAGCAATGCAGACAACTACCGGGGCGTACAATCCGCCTGCCCGACGGAACCAGGGCAGGCAGAGAGCCAGCAGCAGGACCGAGGCGATGAGCAGGAAAATCAGGTACCGGCTTTCGTAGACCAACTCGCCGTAGGCCAGGGAGGCGCCGATCAGGATCAGAGTATCCACCCCTACAACACTCAGCAGCATAGCAAACAACAGTCCTCGCTCACTGCCGGCGGCCCGGCAGGCGGCGGCAGGCGCGTGACCGATCCGCCACAGGCAGAGGAAGGTGCCGCCCAGAATGACCATGGCAACCACAAAGGACAGGCCGAACAGAATCCCCTCGCCGCTCAGGATCATGACGCCGCCGTCAGAGGGCAGGGCGTTGGTGAGCTTGAGGTATCCCTGGATTACCTTGGACAGATTGGGCAGGAATTCGGTGTAGCTGTTCCAGGCAATGACCGAATCCCGGGAGGAAAAGTGGATGATGTTGCGCTGGACATAGTATCCGGCGCCGAAGCCCAGCAGGCTGAGAACCAGAAATGCCGACCCGGCGGACAGCAGCAGATGAGGACGGCCCACTGCAAAGGCGCGGAGCAAAAAGCCTGCGATCACAGGCAGCAGCACCAGCAACAGCATAAAAGTTCCGCTGGACATGCCGATCCAGGCACCCAGTCCCAGGGTGAACAGCCAGGTGATCAGATGGCCCAAACCCCGCTCGCCCCGGTGCAGCTGGACCAGACAGTACATCAGATACACCATATAGACGGCACGCACCAGGTAGTAGGCGCTCTGTACCAGCAGGCAGTTGGCGTAGCCCAGGACTTCGGTGTAGCTGTACGGAGTGAGAACCAGAAAGAGGGCCACCATCCGCAGCGGGATGGCACAGGATACCCGGCGCAGCAGCTGCCAGGTGCCGTACACAAGAAATGCCAGCCAGACGATGTTGCTGACGCCGTAGGCGGTGAAGGGGTCACGCAGCAGCGGCATAAGGGCCGCTGCCAGCGACAGCGGCATATCCAGCAGCAGGGTGGTGGTATCGTTCCAGTTGGGGAGGGAGAAGGAACCGGCCTTCCAGATTTCCAGAACCTTGAGGATCTGGGTGGAGGAGTCTCCGTCCAGATGGCTCTGCCATTGAGTCAGGTTGCACCAGCACAGAAACCCCAGCTGTACGATCAGCAGTATCCCCAGCAAAAGGGTGGCGGCCGCAGCGGGGCGGCCCATGGCGGAAAATTCGGCGCGTTCCGAAGCAAACCAGCTGCGGGGATCGGGCTTGCGGGGAGCAAAGTCTTTTAGCATGTCAGACACATCCTGTCGCGGTAATGAAAGTAGGGAGAACTTCCTGAAAGTGGTGCCGGTCAGACCCCGAACACAGCCCGGGCATTGTCTGAAGTCAGGTGCAGGACCTGGGCGGCGTCCATCCCCCACAAGGTACCGATGAATGCCGCTACATGGGCAATGTTGCGGCTGTCGTTGCGGCGGCCCCGCACCGGTTCCGGCGCCATGTAGGGACAGTCGGTCTCCAGCACCACGGCGCTGTGGTCGATAGCGGCCAGAACCCGGGCCGCCCGCTTGGCGCCCTTGTACGTCACCGCACCGCCGAAGCCCAGGTGCATGCCCTGGGCGGTCAGCCATGCGGCATCCTCGGGACTGCCGCTGTAACAGTGCAGTACTCCTCTGGGACGGTATTTTTTCAGCAGCTCATAGGTCTCAGCATGGGCCTCCCGGTCATGGACCGAGACGGGCAGGTTCAGCTCGGCGGCCAGCTGTAGCTGGGCCTCAAACAGGTCGTACTGTTCCCGGGCGGGCAGCGGCCAGTGATGATCCAGACCGATCTCACCCACCGCCACCACCTGCGGATCGTCGTACAACTCCCGCATGGCGGCCAGCTCAGCCCGCCAGTCGCCGCCGTAGCGGGCCACTGTGGGGGCGTCGTCCTCTCCCAGGCTTTCTGGGTGAATGCCCAGGGCAGCATGGACAAAAGGATATTTCCGGGCCAGCGCCAGCACCGATGGGGCATCCCCCGAATGGGTAGCACACTCCAATACACCCACCACACCGGCTTCCGGCAGCGCACGCATCACTTCGTCACGGTCAGCGTCAAACTGCCGGGAGCTGTAATGGGCGTGGGTATCGTAAATTTCAGGCATAGAGACTCCTCATTGGGTTTCAGCGGGGGCAGAGCGGCGGTTGACCAGGCAGATGCCCGCGCAGACCAGTACCAGGGCAGCCAGGTACCGCCAGTCCAGCAGAGTTTCTCCGTTGAGCAGGGCGGACAGCAGTACCGTGATGACGGGGATCAGCAGCCCGAACACCGCAATGCGGGAGACGGGGTTGTTCTTCATGAGCAGAGCCCACAGCACATAGCCGGCCCCCGAGATAAAGGCGAGGAAGAGCAGCACCGGAAGCCCGGCGGCACTTTGGGGGGCGAGACGCCCGCCCATGGCAAAGCCAATCACGGCCAGCGCCAGTCCGCCCACACCCAGATTGATGCAGCAGACCGAAAAGCTGTCGGCCTTTTGGGTCACGGATTTGTTCCACGGCCCGGCGAAGGCGAAGATCACCGAGGCGGTCAGCATGGCGGCAACGCCCCAGGCACTGCCGCCGCCGTGGTCGCCCAGGGTGACCACCAACACACCGCCGAATCCCAGCACACAGCCCAGGGCCTTGCTGGGGGTCATGCGGTCGGCCTTACCGTAAACGAAGTGGGCCAGAATAACGCCCAGAAAACTCTGGGTGCTGTTGAGAATGCCGCCCATGGCACCGGTCAGCGCCGCGACGGCAGAATAGTAGAAGAAATATTGCAGGGCAGTCTGCCAGAGCCCCAGCCCGCAGCACTCGGCCAGTACCCGGCCTTTGGGTATGGGCAGGGGGCGGCGGTTGAGCACCAGCCCGCACAGCCAGACCAGCACCGCCGCCAGCATGAAGCGCACTCCTGCAAAGCAGAGGATGGACGAGGTGTCAGAGCTGTCAATGGCGAATAGTCGGTACCCCATCTTGATGAACGGAAACGCCGATCCCCACAGACAGTTGCAGAGGATGGCCAGAGCCACAGCCGCGGCGGGCGCAGCAAACAAGGCATCCAGACGGGCACCCCCGCGATTGGTTGTTGATTCAGTCAAAGCAAATTACTCCCGGAACGGCCCATCAGTGGATGCGGCTGCCGGCCTTGGCCTCGTCGGGATAGAAGGCGATGGCACAGCCGCCGTCGGCGGTGTCCGCAGCCACGATCATGCCCTCGCTGACGTACTTGCCCTTCATCATGGGACGGGGAGCCAGGTTGGCGACGATGCCCACCTTCTTGCCGATCAGGTCCTCGGGCTTGTACCACTTGGCGATGCCGGACAGAATGCAGCGCTCCCGCTCGCCGTCAAAGACGGTGAGGTGCAGCAGCTTCTTGCTCGAATCTCGGCCACGCGCATCTCCACCTTGCAGAAGGTATCGAAGTCGATCTCCGCCTCGTGGTCGGTGATCTCGGCAGCAGGCTCGGACTGGGCAGCCTCGGCCTTGGCGGCAGCGGCAGCTTTGGCCTCGGCTTCCGCCTTGCGCTTGGCATCCTCAGCCTCCAGGTAGGCGATCTCCGCCTTGACGTCGATGCGGGGGAAGAGAGCCTCTCCCTTGTGGACGGTGTAGCTCTCCTTGTGGGAGGTGAGAGCGTCAAACTTGACCTCGTCGTCGGTCAGGCCCAGCTGAGCAGCCATTTTGGGGGCGGTGTTGGGCAGGTAGCACTCCAGCAGAATGGTCACGCTGTGCAGGGCGCGGCACAGGTTGTACAGGACGGTGTTCAGGCGGGGCTTGTCGGCCTCATTTTTGGCCAGCACCCAGGGGGCGGTCTCGTCGATATACTTGTTGGCACGCTGCACCACCTCGAAGATGGCAACCAGCGCCTGGGGAACGTCCAGAGCCTCCATGGCGGCGTCCACCTTGGCGGGCAGACCGGCCACCAGGTCGGTGAGCTGGGCATCCAATTCCTCGGAGCGGCCCTCGGCGGTCACGGTGCCGCCGAAGTACTTTTCGCACATGGCAACGGTGCGGGACAGCAGGTTGCCCAGATCGTTGGCCAGGTCGGTGTTGATGCGGTTGATGAGGGCCTCGTTGGTGAAGGAGCCGTCGTTGCCGAAGGGAACTTCACGCAGCAGGAAGTAGCGCACAGCATCCACGCCGTAGCGGTCGCAGAGCTTGACCGGGTCGATGACGTTGCCCTTGCTCTTGCTCATCTTGCCGCCGCCCAGCAGCAGCCAGCCATGGCCGAAGACCTTCTTGGGCAGGGGCAGATCCAGCGCCATGAGCATGGCGGGCCAGATGATGGTGTGGAAGCGCAGGATTTCTTTGCCCACCATGTGGACGTCGGCGGGCCAGTACTTGTCGTAGTCGTGGTAGGTGTCGTTGCCGTAGCCCAGGGCGGTGATATAGTTGGAGAGGGCATCGATCCAGACATAGATGGTGTGCTTGGGATCGAAAGGCACCTGAATGCCCCAGGACACACTGGTGCGGGAAACACAGGTATCCTGCAGGCCCTGCTTGATGAAAGCAATCATCTCATTCTTGCGGGTGGCAGGCTGGATGAAGTCGGGGTGATCCTCGTACCACTGGAGCAGACGGTCGGCATACTTGCTGGTCTTGAAGAAGTAAGCTTCCTCCTCCGCCTCGTAGACGGGGCCGCCGCAGTCGGGGCAGCAGCCGTCCTTCAGCTGGGCCTCGGTCCAGAAGCTCTCGCAGGGTTTGCAGTACATACCCTTGTAGGTGCTCTTGTAGATGTCGCCCTTGTCATGCAGGGCGGTGAAGATCTTCTGCACGCTCTTGACGTGGTAGTCGTCGGTGGTGCGGATGAAACGGTCGTAGCTGACGTCCATGGTCTTCCACAGATCCTTGACAGTGGCGACGATCTCGTCCACATACTGCTTGGGGGTCACGCCCTTGGCGGCGGCCTTGTCCTGGATCTTCTGGCCATGCTCGTCGGTGCCGGTCAAAAACATCACGTCATACCCCTGGGCGCGCTTGTAGCGGGCGAGGGCATCACAGGCGACAGTGGTATAGCTGTGGCCGATGTGCAGCTTGTCGCTGGGGTAGTAGATCGGGGTGGTGATGTAAAACTTCTTGTTGTCCATCGTTTCAAATCCTTCCTAAATACATTTGCCCGGCATCCGGGAAAATACACGCGCACAGGCGTGAAAATCAGCAAAACAGGAAAACGGTCAGTCAAACCCCACAGGCTGGACTCCGCAGGCCAGCAGGGCGTTTTTGCACAGCACCTCGGTGCTGTCAATGAAAAAGCTGCCCAGCTTTTCATCCCGCTTGACCAGACTGAGCTCGGTGCAGCCCAGGACTGCCATGTCGCAGCCCTGGCGTTTCAGGTCATCGGCCGCAGCGTTGAACAGGGCCATGTCGGCGCGCTTGCCGTGCTTGATCTGGTCGTAGATGACGGTCATCACCCCGCGCTGATGCTCGGGGGAGGGGACCGCGCAGGCAACATCGGCCTCGGCGCACATGAGCTGGTAGGTCTCGGCCAACAGGGTGCCGTCGGTGGCCAGAATGCCCAGCTTGGTGCATCCGGCAGCCTTGGCGGCAGCTACGGTCAGACGGGGCATGTTGAGCACCGGCACTGGCAGGGCTGCCGCAAGGCGGTCGTAAAAATAATGGGCCGTGTTGCAGGGAATGGCCAGCACGGTGGCACCGTAGGCCACCAGACTTTTGCCGTCCTGTTCCATGACAAGGAAGGGGTCTTCCTTGCTTTTGCCGGTGATGAAAGCCGTGCGGTCGGGTGTCGACGCGCGGGAGGAGATCACAATATCAATATGATCCTGATCGCACGTGGCAGGGGTGTGATCAATCAGCATCTGGTAGAGATAGCAGCTTGCAGCGGGGCCGAGGCCTCCCAAAATGCCGAGCACAGGGCGTTTGCCCGGCTGAGATATCGGCATGCGCACACCTCCCATTTTTGGATAATATCCTTATTATACGGCCCTCCGGTAAAATATGCAAGAAAAATGCCCGTCCAGGGCCTCCCGGCGGAACAAGGAGAGAGAACGGGGCGTAACCGACAGACGGCAAACACAAAAAGACGGGACGCACATTTCTGTGCGTCCCGCCGGTCTTACATCTTCGGAGTCATAGCCTCATACCCGTGATTCACTATTTTTCGGACTGTTCACTCATTTTCATGAGCTACCTCTTCCAGATAGTTGTGTAGATCGAACCCATTTGATTTGCCGGAACTCTTGGTGGTAAAAATCTTGGGAATGCTTGTAATGGTTACCAGAAACTTTGCTGGAATCAGGCTGAGATTCAAGGATCCCTGCCTCGATGGTTCGGAAGATTTTTAACCGATCACCCTGTCGTTCGTTATTTGCCTGGGGGAAGGGAAGAGGGAAAATCGTTTGTATTTGACCAGTTTGCTTTACCTGGAACCTGATACCCTGCGGTGTCTTTGAAACTATCTCGGAACATCTGGGAGTAGCTCCGGCCTGAAACTTCAGGACACTTTGTCAACGTATTTCCGATCGTTGCTTACCCTGCATCTGTGGAACCGGGAAGATCTTGGGTTGCCTGCAATGGGTTTTGGGATTTGATGCTGAGAGAAGAACTCTCTTTACTCTAGTACATTGGAGTAACTCCTTGTTCAGTAGATGAAACTTTACGCTTTATCTTAAAGGTAAGATTTTGCTTTTCAGTTTGGCGGACTATCCGGATTTTGCTCCTTCGTTCGTCTTCTCATCTATCTATATAAAGCTGTCTGATTTGACAGGCCCTGGGATTGCATCTTGATCGTTTTTCAGAACCAAATCATCATTTGTAGTGCTTCTTTACAGGTTATGACCTGCGGCTCTTGATGTGGTTTCTGTCGTCTCAGCAAGCCCAGGCCTGCCGGTGATGAATGGGATCTTTAAAGTTTGCCATGGGACCTGAGCCTCCTTTCTTACGAATCCTGCCGGCGTGCCTCTTTGTTACGACTTGCCAAAAACCATCGGCCTGTTTTGAATTCTGCTTTTCTGGAACTTTTAAGGTATTCCACTGCATCTCTCTCTGCATATCCGATTCTCTCCAGAATCTTCATTTCTTTCAATTTCCACTTCATCAATTTTCTTTCTTTCATCTGCCTTTTCAAATTCATCCATTTCTTTCGAAACTTATGATTCTGAAATAAGCTTTTGAATTTTAGAATTTTGATTCTGTTTCTTCTGACTTACTTTGTTCTTCCTGTTTCCTCGGTATGTTTTTTAGAAAGAAACCTTCAATGAACTTGACCTTAAGCCTTTAGAAAAGATTTTCAAAACTTTGTAGCCGAACCTTTTGGGAAGTGGGCTCTTGGAGTTTCTATCTCCGTATCTCCAGCTGTTTTCTTTCTGTGACTATACTATACCACGGCCTTAGGCGAACGTCTATTCGCAAACCCTACAACCTTGAAATGATTTATTTGTGCATAAATTGAGTTGAAAGTACATTGACGAATATGGTATAATAAATCTGTTCGGTGTACCTAAACGAGAAAATCCCGCAGGCCATTGGTCTGCGGGATTTCTGCATTTTATCGAATAAACGATGAAATTTCCCTTACATGCTCTCGGGAACGGTGATCTTGAACATAGTCAGAGCGTTGCGCAGCACATCGCGGACGCCCAGGCAGAGAGCGATGCGGGCCTGCTGGACATTCTCCTCAGCGCCCAGGATGCGGCAGGCACCGTAGAAGCGGTGGAAGGCGCTGGCCACATCAATGGTATAGCGGGTGATGCGGGCAGGGTCGTACTTCTCGGCAGCCGCGGCGATCTCGGCGGGGAAGGCGGCGATCAGACGCAGCAAGGACTGCTCGGCGGGATCGGTGAGAACCGAGGCGTCCGCAGTCTCACCGCCGTGGAAGGTGACGCCCTCCTGCTCCAGCTTTTTCAGGATGGAGCAGATGCGGGCATGGGCGTACTGGACGTAGTAGACCGGGTTGTCGCTGTCGTTCTTGACGGCCAAATCCAGGTCGAAGTCCAGGGTGGAGGAGCTCTCCCGCTGGTTGAAGAAGAAGCGTGCGGAATCGATGGGCACATCGTCCAGCAGATCGGTCAGGGTGATGGCCTTGCCGGTACGCTTGCTCATCCGCACGGGTTTGCCG
>JAHZHS010000180.1:0-1465 GCA_019420135.1 Oscillospiraceae bacterium
ACATCTTTGCCGATGAGGTGGACTTCGCCCGGGATTGGCTGGACGACGCCCGCCGTTATTACGCCAACATCGTGGGCAAGTACGGCGCCCAGGTCCAGGCTGTGCTGAAAAAGGCCGCCGGTCTGCCCATCCAGGTCATTGCCCCGCTGCATGGTCCCATCTGGCGGCAGGATCTGGCCTGGTTCCTGGGCAAGTATGATCTTTGGAGCCGCTGGCAGCCGGAGGATCAGGGTGTTGTTGTCCTGTACGGCAGCATGTACGGCAACACCGCCAGCGCGGCCTCCGCTCTGGCCGGTCTGCTGGCGGACCGCGGCGTTCAGAAGATCGCAGTCCATGACCTGTCTGTTGTGGATACCAGCGAGGCTGTGGCCGAGTGCTTCCGCGCCTCCACCATCGTTCTGGCAGCCCCGACCTACAATGGCGGCCTCTATCTGCCCATGAACGCCCTGCTGGAGGACCTGAAGGCCCTCTCCCTGCAGAACCGCACCTTCGCCCTGATCGAGAACGGCAGCTGGGCTCCCATGTCCGGCAAGCTGATGGCTGAGCGCGTGGGCGAGCTGAAGAACTGCACCCTGCTGGACACCCGCGTCACCCTGCGCGGCGCGCTGTCCCCTGCTCAGGACGCCGACCTGGCCGCACTGGCCGACGCGGTCGTCGCTGCGGTGCAGGGCTGATCCCCTATTGATTTTTTGCAGGAAGAACGGGATTTTTTCTTCTGCTTTTGTATCGCTATCAAAAAAAGAGAGGAAGCCCCCGGCAAAAGCCGGGGGCTTCCTCTCTTTTTTGTCTCAATCCAGTTTGATTCCGTGCTCATTGAGCCTGAAGGGATCGCTATCCCCTGTCAGGCCGTCGGCCGAAAGCATTTTCTCCATCACATCGATATCTGCCGAGACATCCAGTGCGTCGTCCTGGAACATTTTGTCCAGCTGATTCTCAAAGGCCACGACCAGCGTGTCCATCGACTGTTCAATCCGGCGCTTGGATTCCCGGATGTTGGTGCCCTCGATGCCCTGGGCATCCAATTCCGCATAAGTATCCAGAAGCTTGAGAGAGGTGGGCAGATAATAATCCATGAACTTGCGCATCTGGGGAAGCTTTTCGGGGTTTTCCCGAATCTGGGCAAAGATCTTGGCCGAGACCACTTCCAAACGGCTGATTTTATCGCTCATTTCCTCGTCGGGGATGGCATCGTTGACACGGCGCAGCTCCCTCAGAATCTCTTCGTACTTTTCATTGCCCTGGGCCGGCTGTTCCGTTTTCGCTGCTGCCGGTTCGGCTTCCGCCTTGTTACGGGGCTCGGGCGGGCCCCCGCGGACAATCAAAGCGCGGCTGCGCATATCCAGATAGGCCCCCGGGCCGAACACGCCCTTTGCGATGCAGTTTTCCAGGTGGCCGCAGCATTCCTGCTCATTGCAGCCCAGGGAAGCGGCGATGTCCTCCACATACATATGGTCGGCATTACCCA
>JAHZHS010000180.1:1475-3964 GCA_019420135.1 Oscillospiraceae bacterium
TTTGCAATCTTGCGGCGCTTCATCCAGGAGGTACGCATCCGCTGCGACCCAATGCAAAGTCCCAGGCCGCCGATGAAGAACATGGCAAGGGGCCAGATTTCTTCCAGGAACCAGGCGATATCCCGGTAATCGGTCAGAATCCAGAGATTCTCCAGCAGTTCTGCGCCGCCTCCCAGTCCGCCGATGGCCATGAGAATGATCCCCACCACCAGCAGGATATCTGCCTTGCTTTTGTCCTCAGTTCCGGCACCGGCTGACGCAGGCTTCGGCGCGGCATAGACCGTTTGCTGCGCCTGGGGTGGAGCCGTCCGCGCCGAATGGTTGATCGGGGGTGCGGGACGCTGGCGCATCACCTGGTTGACGGCCAGAAAGACAAAGCCCAGCGGGAACCACAGCACGAACCCCAGCAAAATCGCCCACCAGGGAAACCAGAAATGCCCGTTGCGGCTGAATTCCCGGCGCAGACTGCTGCCAAAGCTGGCGGGATTCTGCTGGTAGCTGCCGGATCGGTAGGGCGTTCCCTGCTGATAGCGCGGTCCCTGAGGCGGCCGGCGGCGGTTGCGCTGTTGATCCTCATCATAGGGTTGGTTCGGCATGGCTTTCACGTTCCTTTTTGGTCGCAGGTTCGTCAGGGCAGATCCGACAGCAGTGCCCGCAGCTCATCGGACAGGTAATAGGTGCTGCCTATCTGATAGGGATTGTCCTTGTCGTAGGGCACATGGGTACAGAGATAATCCACCCAGGCGGAGTATCCCGACCCCGAAAGATGCAGGCCATCCGGCTGGGCATAATCCGACCGGAGGCATCCGTTTTCATCCACAAGCGCATCACTCAGTGCCAGGTAAAGGCAGCCTTTTTCGGCAGCCATGGTGCTCAGGGAAGCATTGATGCCGCTCACGCGCTCGGGAGTCAGACCCGGCATGGTGCCCAGCACTTCCGCCTGCACCGGCAATACCGACTGCACAAAGATAGTAGTGTTCGGCAGCGCAGCCTTCAGCTCGTCAAGCATGCGGCCGTAATAATTCAAAAAGCCCTCGTCATTGGTCGTAGAGTAGGCCAGGGTGTTGGCGCCCATGAGCACATACAATTTTTTTGGCTGTGCCTGTGACAGCACATCCAGAGGGATCTCGTCCCCGCGGACCTCGCTGCTCATGGTGGTACGGTTGACAATATCATTGGGCGAGGCGCCCTCGTAGGCACAAATCAAAGCCTTGCCCACATTGATGTTATAGGTCGTATAGCCGACGGTCAGGGAGTCTCCCAGGAAAGCAGCGTCATCAAACCAGCTCACGTCCACCTTTCCAAACTCAGGCACGGCGGCCGGCGCGGCGGGGGCTGCTGTATAGGTGTAGTTTTCCGTCTGGCGGGCAGGGCCCACATCCCCCCAGTTGACAGTATCGTCCTGGGCGATGCCCCCCGCCTCCCCTGCGGAGGGCAGCGGCGCCACCGCTGAGGTAGTCAGCTGAGATGTATCTCCCTGCGGGATGGTATCTGTATTTTCGCCGCTGTCTCCCGGCAGAAAGGCGGTAATCACCCCGGAGGCCAGCAGAATGCATACCCCTGTTGCAATGAGGGTCAGGCGCTGGCGCATCCGGCGGGTCTGACGTGCCTTGCGCGCCGCCGCCCGCACCGACTGCTGAGGGCCGGGCATATCGCCTTCCATCCGGGAGCGGACCGGACGCTGGGGCTGAGGCGGGCGCTGCCAGCCGTCTGCCTCCGATACAGAAGGCGGCGAATAAGGCGCCCGGTACACCGTTTTTTCGTTGGGAGACGGACGGCCTTGCGTCGGGCGGGCAGGCTGCTGCCCCGGCGTGACCCGGCGTACTCCGCCGCTGCCCGGCGCTTTGACCTGCCGGTTCTGCCTCGGCCTGGGCTGATATCCCCCGTACCCGCCTTCCTTGTTTGGCATGAGCCTGTCCCCCTTTCACAAAAACTGATTAAAGGTATTATAGCATATCCCTGTGCGTAAAAACAGCTTTTTGCCCGCCTGCTCTGTAAACTTTCACTGAACAACACTTCTCATTATGTCTGCCGGACATAGAAAATGCCCCCGCTCATGCGGAGGCATCCATTGCTCAGTTGTCCTTGGGGAAGCGGCTGTTGAACCGGTCCAGCGCCAGGGCGCAGATCACGCCGACCACCAGACAGATCAGATTGGCCGCCAGCGCTCCGGCGGAGGCAGCAAAGCTCTGATAGGGCACGATCATGAGGGTCGCCGCAATCACAATGCCCACAATTGCATGGAAGGCACAGGAGTACTGGTGGGTGAACAGCGAGTCAATGCCCTTGGCCAGGCAGATTACCGTAACGATGGCCCCCAGCGCCCCGGGCAACAGCACATTCATGTCCAGATGGCCCAGACCATCCACAAAGGGTGTGTACAGGCCCAACGGCATCAGCAAGGTGGAAAAGCTCATGCCGGGAGCAATGACACTGAGCGCCACGCAGAACCCGCAGAAAAGGTACCAGCCAAAGTTGGGAACAATTTT
>JAHZHS010000180.1:3974-4258 GCA_019420135.1 Oscillospiraceae bacterium
AGGACGTTGAGCATTCCCAGCAACCCCAGCACCACCAGGAAAGCCACCGCCATGGACACCCAGGAGGCGCGGGTGCGTCCCTGTTCCCCCGCTTCCCGGAAGAGAGAGGGAAGCATCCCGGCGATGAGCCCCACAAACAGGCAGACCGACTGGTCCGGGTAGCTTTCCAGGAAAAAGGACAGCAGGTTGGCGATGCCCAAAAATCCCACCGCTGCCCCCAGAATCACCGGCAGCAGGCGTGGCACATGGGTTTTGAAATGTCGAACCGGACTGGAGAGCAGTTC
>JAHZHS010000181.1 GCA_019420135.1 Oscillospiraceae bacterium
CTCACGGCCTCTTGAACCCCATTCAAGCGCGCTACCAAACTGCGCTACACCCGGATACGCTGTCGCTGTCGCAATCAGCAAGATATATTATAGCGGCCGATGCCCCGGTTGTCAAGATGATTTTGACAAAAAAATTGATTTTTTTCTTAAACTCAAAATTATGCCGTTCCAACGCATAGTATATGGATTGGCATGGGGCAAATTCCAACCCGATTTTTGCAGAACAAGGAAAACTCAACGGAAAATCACACATAGACAGATCATCCCCGGTTCGAACATATACCGGAGAGCTTTCCTTTTATATAGGATTATAATAGGAGACGGAGAGCCGGCCGGCCCTACCGAGCTGGACAATGCCTGCGGCTTGCTGTCGGCCTCTTTTGCAGGTTTCCGTCACCGTCCAGAGCGGCATCACGGCCAAGAAGGACACGCACCTGACCGACAGTACCTCCGCCCTGGTGGATGATGTCACTTCCAACCAGTTCAACCCGACGCTGGAAAGCACCGTCGACAGCGACCTGCTGCTGGGCTACGAAAGCGCCCGCGTCACCTACGAGAACGGAGAGGCCAAGGCCAAGACCCAGGTGGTTGGCTTTACTACCGACGGAAGCTATACCGATACGAACGCTACCGTCAACAACCGTACCGTAGCCTATGTAGTCACCGCCGTGGACAAGTTCCTCAACCATTCCCGAAACATGACATTGCTCCCGGTGAAGATCAGCCGCGCTGTTGGCCACCCCGGCCCGGGAGACAGAGGATCTTCCTCCTGGTCTGCTGACGAGGAAAAAACCTCTTCTGTGCAGGACGATGCGGGCAATGCCCAGACTCTGCCCGATAGCGGATCCACTCCGGAAACGGCAGACGGCGGGGAAACACAGAACAGTCCTTTCGGGCGGGTGCTGGGAATCCTTGCTCTGGCAGTGGTTGCGGCAGGTGCCGGTATCGTGGTCCTCCTGCGCCGCCACAGCGGGGTAGTGCCTCCCGGCATGAGCCGGAAGCTTTCATAAGCAACCGATAAAAAAGCACCGCCGGTCAGACGGAACTCCGTACTGACCGGCGGTGCTTTTAGTTTGGAAAAAATCAGGCGCCGTAGGCGTCCGGGGCGGTATGGCGGACAAAGCCGCCCAACTCGCTCTCGTCGGTGTAGCCGTAGGACAGGGCCTTGGCGCGCATGGCGGCGTAAAGCTCAGCAAAGGTGGCTTCATAATACGCCACCAGGAAAATCTGCCCAAACCCCAGGGTGATCAGGCAGAGCAGTTCCCAGCCGATGAAGGAAAGCTCCAGCAGGAAGGAATGAAACTTTTCTCCCTGCATCATCTGACTGCTGAGTTCCATAGCGCGCCCGGTGGTAAGATAAGGATTTTCGGCCATGAGATAGGGGACCAGACGATAGGAGTAAGCCCAGTAAATACCCGGAATGATGATGATGGAACCCAAAAGAATTTTGAGGTTGGTCAGAAACAGAACCTTGACCACATTGAGATAAGGCCGCCGGAAAATACCGAACAGTGTTCCCACAGGCGCTTTGCTCTGACGGCTTTCCATCATATAACGGCACAGGCCGGAAGCCAGAGGTGCGGAGACAAAGGTGCGATACACAATCCCGATGACCGCGCCGATCAGGATGCCGATAGCGATGGCCCCCAGCAGTCCGGTCACCGACATGGCCTCCAGAATCTCATAGAGCGTGGGCTCGGCGTGATTTCCAGTCCATACGTCCGGCCGGGTGAACTCCTGCCAGAGTATTGTGACCTCCTGAAACTGGCTGGACAGATTGGAAAAGACACTGTTTGCGCCAAAGACACCGGCAATCAGACAGACGGCGGTGCACATCCAGTAACGCCCGGAAAGTGCCTGCCGGGCGTTATGCTTTAACAGTCCGCATGTCCACATAAATTCAAAACCTCCTGGGGGTCGGCGACAGGGCAAACCGACCAGTATGATGACCGCTCCATTATAGCATGAACTGCCGGAAAAGAAAACAGCACACTTCTGTGCATTTGTCCGGGCAAAACAACAAAAACGGAGACTGCACCCAGTGTGCAGTCTCCGTTTTTGTATGGGAAAACAATAGGGAACAAATGAAGATATCAGAGAATAATCAGACGTCGGCGCGCCACAGACCATGCAGGTTGCAGTAGGCGTAGACGGCGATGGGGTGCTCGCCCTCAGCCAGAACAAAATCGGCTTCGGGAGCATTGCCAGCCTTCAGCCACTTGACGCTGACACCGCGGTCGGTCTCGAGAGCGATCCACTCGATGTAGTGCTCCTCGGCCATGGGGTGAATGACGGAACCGACCTGAGCATGGACGCGGCTGCCGTCCACAGTGACGGCGGGAACATGCTTCTCAACGGCAGCGTCAACGGAACCGGCCTGCAGAAGCTGCATCTTTTCGCCGCAGCAGAAAACGGGGACACCGGCGTCGTGGAGGTAGAAAATGATGTTGCCGCAATGGGCGCAGCGATAGATTTTCATGATAAAATCTCCTTTCAAAAGTCAGACAGCGGAAAAATGTTAAAGCTCGAAAGCATATTTTTTGTAAAAGCATATCACAGCACTTGCTGTGAGCATAGAATACCACAGACCATACAAAACCGGATGTTGCCGCAGCAACAAACAGGAACCGAAATGAAAAAACTCACGGCAATATTTTGTCCAGGGCGCGGGCCAGCCGCAGCATGGTGACGCGGTCCAGCAGGTGGGGACTGGTGTGGGCGGTGCGCTGCAGCTCCTGCAGAATGCGGGGAATTTTCCGGGCAGGGATGCCCATTCGGGCGAGATCCAGGCGGGAAACCGGCAGCACATGCCGGGGAGAAGGGGCGCTGCCCAGGGCGTTCATACCGAAACCGGCAAGCAATTTTTTCATATTTCCCATCCTTTCTTCAAGAAAAATGCCGAAGGGAACAGGGCTTTTTCTGTAATTATACCAAAATTTTGGAAAAAGTGTTTATTTTATATTCGAAAAAATATATAATACACATTAGATTACTTTTTCGGCTGCTATTTGCGGAGCGGACCCCCGTGCGGCGGTCAATACGTTTTTGAGGTGACGATTCATGGCGTACTATAACAGCTACAACCCCAGACTGCTGGATGGGGTCAAGCACATTCATTTCATCGGCTGCGGCGGTTCCGGCATGTACCCGCTGATCCAGATCCTGCATACCAAGGGCTATACCATGTCCGGCAGTGATGTGGAAGAGACCAAGATCACCCAGGCCGAGCGCGCCATGGGCATGCAGGTCACGCTGGGACATGACGCAGCCAATATTGAGGGAGCGGACCTGGTGGTATACAGCGCTGCCATTCACGAGGATAACCCTGAACTGCAGGCAGCTCACGCCCACGGTGTGGCCACGGCGGAGCGGAGCGTCCTGCTGGGATATGTCAGTCGTCTGTATCCCCACAGCATCGGTGTGGCGGGCACCCACGGCAAGACTACGACGACCAGCATGATCGTCACCATGCTGGAACTGGCCGGCAAGGATCCCGCAGCGGTCATCGGCGGCAAGCTGCCCCTGATCGACGGTTACGGCAAAGCGGGCAGCGGCAACAGCATTGTCATCGAGGCCTGTGAGTACAGCGAGACCTTTTTACATCTCACGCCCTATATCGGCGTGATCCTGAACATTGACAACGATCACCTGGAATACTACGGCACCATGGGTCGCCTCAAGATGGCGTTCCAGAAATTTGCCCTGCTGTCCCGCACGGTGGTGTTCAATCTGGATGATCCCAACACCCTGGCGGTGGTCAACTCCATTGACCGCCCGGTGCTGTCCTTCGGCATCGAGCAGGAGGCCCGCTTCCGTGCAGTCAACATCAAGGAATACCGCCCCGGCTTCTATGAGTTTGCCGTGGAGGAGCTGGAAGCTCACTTTGCCCATATCCGCCTGGGTGTTCCCGGCTACCATAATATCTATAATGCTCTTGCCATGTGCTGCTGTGTCCGCCCGCTGGGTCTCCAGCCCGAGGATGCCGAGCGTGCCGCCGAGAACTTCAAGGGCTCCGGCCGCCGTTTTGAGATCAAAGGCGAGTGTAACGGTGCGGTCATTGTGGATGACTACGCTCATCATCCCACCGAGCTGGCGGCCACCCTCAAGACCGCCAAGGAGATGGGATACGAGCGGGTGATTGCGGTACATCAGCCCTTCACCTATTCCCGGACCAAGAGCCTGATGCAGGACTTTGCCGAGGTCCTCAAGACGGCAGATCAGGTGGTGCTGCTTCCCATCATGGGCAGCCGCGAG
>JAHZHS010000182.1 GCA_019420135.1 Oscillospiraceae bacterium
TGATGATCTGCGGCATGACCAGCGGTTGCCCGCTGAACAACCTCATCCCCGAGTGGAACGATCTGGTCTGCCAGGGCCGCTGGGAGCTGGCTCTGCGCCGCCTGACCGCTACCAACCGGTTTCCTGAGTTCACCAGCCGGGTCTGCCCCGCCCTGTGCGAGGCCGCCTGCACCTGCGGCATGACCACCGGCAATCCGGTCACCGTCAAGGAAAACGAGCACGCCATCATCGAGTACGGATACAGCGCAGGACTTCTGGAACCCTGCCCGCCCTCCGACCGCACCGGCAAGCGGGTGGCCGTGGTGGGCGCCGGCCCTGCGGGTCTGGCTGCCGCCGACCTGCTTAATCTGCGCGGACACACCGTCACCGTCTATGAGCGGGAGGACCGGGTGGGCGGCCTGCTGATGTACGGCATCCCCAACATGAAGCTGGAGAAATGGGTCATCGACCGCCGCGTGGAGCGGCTGGTCCAGGAGGGTGTCCAGTTCAAGACCGGCGCCAACGTGGGCGAGAACGTCTCCGCCGCCGAGCTCATGGAGGACAACGACGTGGTTCTCCTCTGCTGCGGCGCCAAGCAGGCCCGGGACATCAACGCCCCCGGCCGGGACGCTTCCGGCATCTACTTTGCGGTGGATTACCTGACCAGCGTCACCCGCAGCCTGCTGGACTCCAACTTTGCGGACGGCAAGGCCATCGACGCCAAGGGCAAGAAGGTCCTGGTCATCGGCGGCGGCGACACCGGCAACGACTGTGTGGGCACCGCCATCCGTCAGGGCTGCACCGGCGTCGTCCAGCTGGAAATGATGCCCTGCCCGCCCGTGGAGCGCACCCCCGGCAACGACTGGCCGGAGTGGCCCAAGGTCCTCAAGACCGACTACGGCCAGCAGGAAGCCATCGCCGTCTTCGGCAGCGACCCGCGCCTCTACCAGACCACCGTCAAGGAGTTCTACAAGAACGAATCCGGCCAGGTCTGCGGCGCTCTCATCAGCAAGCTGGAGAGCAAGGTCGTGGACGAAGCCACCGGCCGCCGCGCCATGGTCCCCACCGGGGAGGAGTTCTCCATCGAGTGCGACCTGGTGCTTATTGCGGCGGGCTTCACCGGCTGCGAGAGCTATGTGGCCGAGGCCTTCGGCGCCGATCTGACGCCCCGCGGCTGTGTGGCCGACCACGGCTACCAGACCAGCGTTCCCGGCGTGTTTGCCTGCGGCGATATGCGCCGCGGCCAGAGCCTGGTCGTCTGGGCTCTGCGGGAAGGCCGCGAGGCTGCGGCTGCCGTGGACGAGTATCTGATGGGTTACACCAACCTGTGACATCTTCTCCCCTTACCTTGTAACGGTACGTCACCATACAAACAGAAAAGGCTGCATTCCCCGGGATTGCCCGGAAGGGATGCAGCCTTTTCCTTTTCTGGAAACGGGAAAAGCGCGAGTGACATAAGAAAACGAAGGTTCTGCAAGAACTGCGAAGCATCGCAAAATCGCTGCAAGGCGGCAGATGCAAGGCAACGGGCTGCAACCTTGCCGCCCGAAAACGACGGGCGGCATCTGCGCAGAGCGCAGACCGGTTTGGCCGGTCGAAAGCCCCACTGGGGCTTCCGTGGCTTTGCCACCCCGGCCTTCCTTTGTGGAAGGCAAAGCCCGATAACGCAGCAGATGCCACCTTGCAGACAGAAGTTTGCGACTTTGTTTTCTTTTCTTATGGAACCGCGCAGAAGCCCGGAGCCTTTTTTTCAGACAGGCTCCGGGCTTTGGATTTTTGTTTCAGGACACGGGAAGTTCCACCGTGGACTGGGGCTTTTCGGTATGTACCGCTTTGGGGTAGATCTGGAACATGCGGTCGTCGTCGTAATGTTCGTCCAGATAAACCTCCACGGCATTCTTTGCGGGCACGCCGGCCGCACGGGCAGTGTAGCGGGAAAGGGCCGCCGAACTGACCACCACATCCACCGCCATAAAGACGACCAGCACCCAGGTGACGATCTTGCCGGGGCGGATGGGAATCTTTTCGATCCAGCGGGAGACGTAGGGGTAGACGCCCTTGAACCAGGCCACCGCCGCAAAGCCCCAGAAGAAGCAGTACAGCAGATTGATACGGCCCGCCAGGTTGAAGGGGATGGCGCTGTAATCCCAGAACACCGTGCCGAACACGATCTCGGTAAAGACGCTGCACAGGTATTCATAGGCGCCGCCCAGCAGGGTGCCCACCACGAACAGGAAGCTGGCGGAGCGGTCCTTGTAGCGGTAAAGCATGAGGGTCACCAGGGCGATGGCCAGTCCCCATACGATGGAGAAGGGGCCCCACACCACGCTGGAACGGCTCATCCAGTACCCGGCCGTGATGCGGCAGAAAATCGTCTCCACAATATCGCCCAGGAAAGCGCCGATAAAAAACAGCAGAACGATCTTGTAAAAGCTGCATCCCGGGGCAAATACGGTAGGTTTGGCCTTGGCTCTAGGGGCAAAGCGCGCCTCGGGGTGGGCCTTTGCCATACGCTGCTCGGTACGGCCGAGGATCCAGTGGCCCATGCGCAGGGTGAGGGCCGCCAGGCGGTTGCTGACTGCCTCCACTTGGGGGAGGCGTTCCCGGATGCCCGCCATGGTGAGCATGGTGTCAATGAGGTCAATGAGGAAAACGACGGTCAGCACACAGAGCAGAATGCTGCCCAGGGGCTGGGGGATCATCCGGACCAGATAGACCAGGAGCGGGTTGCCCCACTTGACCAGTCCCACGCCCAGGATGCCCCACAGCACTGACACCGGCAGCGCCACGTAGCCGTCCAGGTTGAAGGGCAGATGGGAATAGTCCCACCACCGGCTCTGGGTGGAATGTTCCAGAATGTGCCCGGCGATCCACTCGATGACGGTGGCGTACAGGGCACTGTACAGGAACAGGAAGAACAGATTGCCGGAGTTTTCGGACATGGTGGCCGCGATGATGACGCCCGCAATGCCGTAAACCATGCATAGCGGGCCGTTCAGGACACCGCGGTCCACATACTTGCGCCGCCGGACGGCAACAAACAGAATTTCCAGTACCCATCCGATAAAGGAATAGGCAAAAAACAGCCAGCCAAGTTCATATAGTATCATGGAAAGGCCTCCCGTCTGGCAGACACCGCCCAAAGGCACGGCGCTGCGGCGTGCACGGCCTTTTCAGCCGCGCGGGGTCAATACAAACAATGCAATCGTAACATGCCCGAATGGGCAAGTCAATCCGTTTTTTCGACATAAGGTACCTTGCAGGGAAAAGTTTCCTCCTTTGGATTGTACGCAGATTAGGGCTGTGGTATACTGAGGAAAAATTTTCGGGCCCCAAGCCGCAAAGGAAGGATGTCTCCCATGCTGTTTGTCTGCTATTCCAACTGTTCCACCTGCAAAAAGGCCAAAGCGTTTCTGGACGGCCGCGCTGCCGTCTACACAGCCCGCGATATCAAGGCCGACCGCCCCACCGAGGAGGAGCTGCGCCTGTGGCATGCCAAAAGCGGACTGCCTCTCAAAAAGTTTTTCAACACCAGCGGAGGCCAGTACAAGGCTCTCGGCCTGAAAGACAAGCTGCCCGCCATGACCGAGGACGAGCAGTTCGCCCTGCTGGCCACCGACGGCATGCTGGTCAAGCGTCCCATTCTTGTCCTGGACGACGGCCGGGTGCTGGTGGGCTTCCGGGAAGCCGAGTGGGCGGAGGCGCTGGGGTAACTATTCCTCTTCCCTGCCCGTTGTGACAAAAAGCGGCCCGATGGAGAAATCACTCCTCCATCGGGCCATTGGCTTTTCTGCCGGAGCTCACTTGCCCGCCGCAGCACGCAGGCAGGCCACTTCCTCTTCCGTCAGTTCCCGGTACTGACCCGGGGCGAGGGCGGCATCCAGTTCCACCCCGCCGATGTTCGACCGGTGCAGGGCGTTGACCCCCGCATCAAAAACGCCGAACATCCGCTTGATCTGATGGTAGACCCCTTGCCTCAGCACCACATGTACCCGGCAGGGATCTCCGCCCGGCACCGGCTCGGCAAGGGCGGGAGCCAGGGTCTGGCCGTCCGCCAGGGTCACACCCGCCGCGAAGCCCTTGCACATTTCGGGGGTGAGGGGGGTATCCAGCGTGACGATGTATTCCTTGGGCACATGGCGTCCGGGGGCAAGAATGTCATGGGCCAGCGCCCCGTCATCGGTGAGCAGGACAAAGCCGGTACTTGTCTTGTCCAGACGTCCCGCCGGGAACAGCTGCCTACGGGGAAAGTCCGCCGCCACCAGATCG
>JAHZHS010000183.1 GCA_019420135.1 Oscillospiraceae bacterium
TCTTGTAGGTGCCGGCCACCAGGTGCTGGAAGCGGGTGGGGTTGGTGGAGTTGCCGGTGATGGAAACCTCAACGCCCTCCATCTTCATGATGGCAACGCCCTCCAGGACGTCGTTGGCGCCGTAGCACTTGACAGCGGCGCGCTCGCCCTCGGAGTAGGGAACGGTCTCGACAACCTTGACCTCGCCGGTCTTGAAGTCGAAATCGGTCTTGACGTAGGTGAAGCCGTTGATACGGCTGATGATCATGGCAGCGTCCTTGCCCAGGCCGTTCAGGATAACGCGCAGCGGGGTCTTGCGGACCTTGTTGGCGGTGCGGGCAATGCCGATGGCGCCCTCAGCAGCAGCGAAGGACTCGTGGCCGGCCAGGAAGCAGAAGCAATGGGTGTCCTCATGCAGCAGCATGGCGCCCAGGTTGCCGTGGCCCAGGCCGACATGACGCTGCTCGGCAACGGAGCCGGGAACGGTGAAAGCTTCCAGGCCTTCGCCGATAGCAGCGGCGCAGTCAGCAGCGCTCTTCAGGCCGCGCTTGACAGCAATGGCGGTGCCCAGGGTGTAAGCCCAGACAGCGTTATCAAAGCAGATGGGCTGCACGCCGCGGACGATCTTGTCGCAGTCGATGCCTTTGGCAAGGAGCATTTCGTTGCAGGCGTCCAGAGATTCGAGGCCGTTGGCTTTCAGGCACTCGTTGATTTTGGGCATCCGGCGCTCCTGAGATTCAAAAGTAGCCATAGTATCTGTTCCTCCCTCTCTTATTCTTCACGCGGGTCGATGTACTTGACCGCACCCTGTTCGGGGCTGAAACGGCCGTAAGTGCCGATGTTCTTCTCGTAAGCGGTCTTGGGATCGACGCCATGACGGATATCTTCCATCATCTTGCCCAGACGGACGAACTGATAGCCGATGACCTGATCGTTCTTGTCGATGGCGGTCTTGAGGATGTAGCCCTCGGTCAGCTCGAGGTAACGGACGCCCTTCGCCTTGGTGGAGAAGATGGTGCCGGTCATGCTGCGCAGGCCCTTGCCCAGGTCGTCCAGGCCGGCGCCGATGGGCAGGCCGTCCTCGGAGAAGGCAGTCTGGCTGCGGCCGTAAACGATCTGCAGGAACAGCTCACGCATGGCAACGTTGATGGCGTCGCAGACCAGGTCGGTATTGAGCGCTTCCAGAATGGTCTTGCCGGGCAGGATCTCGCCTGCCATGGCGGCAGAATGGGTCATGCCGGAGCAGCCGATGGTCTCGACCAGAGCTTCCTCGATGACGCCCTTCTTGATGTTCAGGCTCAGCTTGCAGGTGCCCTGCTGCGGTGCGCACCAGCCCACGCCGTGGGTATAGCCGCTGATGTCCTCAATCTGGTAAGCCTTTACCCATTCACCCTCCTCGGGGATGGGAGCCGGGCCGTGTTTCGGACCTTTTGCAATGGGGCACATGTGTTCGACTTGTGCAGAATAGGTCATAATATTCTCTCCTTTACGACGATTTGGTAAAGCATTACACAGCATCTTCATTATAAAATGCGGTGCGCGTTTTTTCAAGACTTTGTGACAAATTTGACGGACGCCGCCTCAAATTTTTCCGCCTTTTTCCTGTTTTATGGCGGTGCAGCACAACAAAAAAGGCCTCAGGAGCCGCTTGGGGCGGAATCCGGAGGCCGAAACATTGGAAACGGTAAAATCTGTCACTCAGAACAGATAGAAAAACACCAGATGGGAAAGGGCCGCTGCCATGACCATGGAGACCACGGCAGCCGCCGCCACCTTGACCCAGCCCCAGCGGGAGGCTTCCTCCGCAGGGCGGGGTACCTTGCGCTTGCCGTGCACCATCTGGACGGGGGCGGCGGGCTGTCTGACCTCAGGGGAGGTCCAGGCCGCCAGCAGGGCGAACAGCAGCATGACCTCGGGAAAGATCATGGACACCCGGATGCTGACGATGGCCTGCACCAGATAGCTGCACAAAGCCAGCATGACCGGGGCGACGCCGTGGCGGTTCCAGTGGGCAAAGCCCCGGCGAAGATGGCTGACGAGGAAGGCCACCCAGGCCGCCAGACCCAGCAGGCCGGTGGAGAGCAGCTGTTCCAGGTACTCGTTGTGGGCGGCGTAGAAGGTGCTCATGCGGGCGGTGATGCTGTCCCCTGCCCAGTCGGCCACCGCCTGGTGCATCATGCCGGGGCCGTAACCGATGAGCTTGCGCCACAGGGGAGCATCCGCCCAGGCGCCCCAGGCCGCCCGCCAGGCAGTACCGCGGTAGGTGCCCCAGTCATCGTTGAAAACGAAGAAGTTGTCCAGCGTTCCCAGAGAGGGGAAGCCGGGAACCAGGTTTGCCAGCAGGAATACCAGCACACCGCCTCCCAGCACGATGCCGGTCAGCACCCGGCCCAGCAGGCAGAGGGAGACTTCCGGTTTGCCTTTGCGGGCCCGCCAGAAAAGTCCCGCCCAGATCAGCAGGCAGAGAAGCCCCAGGGGCAAAGCCAGCTTGACCTCGCCGAACTTTGCCAGCAGCGAGGTGCCGCCCTGAGTGTAGACCGAACGGCGCATGTAGTGCATCCAGGCGGCCCAGGCGAAGAACATGACGCCCACCAGGGCGCCCCGGCGCATCTTTTTGGTGTCGAAATCCTTGTGGCAGGCCAGCACCATCATGGCGGCGCCGATGCCCAGGGTCAAGCCCTCGGCGTCCACCACCGCCAGGGCCAGGGCGCCGAAGGCGGCGGGGATGGCATACCCGATGGTGCGGGCTTTTCCTTTGGCAGTGAGGAAGGCATAGAACACCAGAGGCAGAGCGACGCTCATGTACCCGGCGTTGAAGTCCTTCTGTCCCAGGGTGGAGAAGAACTGGGCCCGTTCGACGACGGCGGTGTTCTCATAGCTGCCGATGGGGTCGATGTTGAAGATGTTGCAGACATACAGCACGGTGACGATGATGACTGTCACGCCGGTGCATCCCGCCAGGAAATCCATACCCTTTTCCGGGGCGAAGGCCCGCACGGCCAGATACCCCACGGCGGTGAACAGCACCAGGATCAGGCCGCCGTAGTAGCTGCCCAGCCCCCATATCGAAGCCAGGGGCGACAGGGACAGGCAGGTAGCCAGCAGCGTGGCACCGGCAAAGGCGGCCAGCGACCAGAGACTGGCATCCCGCCGGGCACCGACAAAGCGGCCGGGCACCGCCTGGGCGCCGATGAGCACGCAGGCCCCGATGGCAATGCACCACAGCAGAAACAGGGTGGATACCCCCGTAAACTTGGTGACCCCCAGGTTGGAAAAGCGGTCGATATATAATGGATAGACGCTGAGCGTCGCGGCACAGAAAGCAGTCGCGGCGCCCGTTGTCAGGCGTTGGAGCGGCTCATTGCGCATGAAACGGTTTCCTCCCAATCTTTTTGCCCCGCAAGATTGTCCGGCGCAGCACAGCACGGAGAACCGGGCTGAGCTCCCTCTGCGCAGGGCGGGGCGGCTTTACAGACATAGGACATTGTACCGTTTGCCGGGATTTTTTTCAACCATTCAGCGCGATTTGTTCACAGGTTTTACAAGTGCAATGCACACAAGCCCCGCCAGTGCGCAGGCCCCCGCCGCCCAGTGTCTTGCCCCCATGGGCAGCAGCTGGGACCCCGCATAGCTGAGCAGGCTGCCCGCACTCATGCCCAGGGCGATGAAGCCGTAGTTGATCCCAGCATGCTTCAGACCGAAAAGGTCGGTGTTGAGGGCAGGCTGCACCGCCGCGCCCCCCGAGTAGAAAAAGGTCAGCGCCGCATAGGCCGCCGCCACAAACCATCCGCCCGCAAAGGCAAAGGCCAGGGTGCCCGCGGCCAGTCCCGCATAGACGCCGTACAGTACCGGTTTGCGGCCCAGCCGGTCGCTGAGGGCAGGGCAGGCCAGCCGTCCCGCCGCACTGGCCGCCGACCCGATGACCACGCACCACTGGGCCAGGTTTTCGGCCAATCCCCGCTCCGCCGCGATGGAGAGAATGTCCGGGCTGAACAACAGCACCGGCGGCGCAGCCAGGGCCACCGCCGCCACGCATAACCGGTACTGAGTGGTGCGCAGCATCTTTTTGGGGGGCAGATCGTTGTCGCTGCCCGTCTGGGCGGCGGACTGGTCCGGCGGGTCCTTGAGCACGGCGGCTCCCGCCCCGCAGACGGCCAGCATCACCCCGCCCAGGGCACCGAAGCAGATCCGCATACCGAAGTGCCCGCCCACCAGCCGGACGAACAGGGTGAGGAAGGCCCCCGACAGCCCGGT
>JAHZHS010000184.1 GCA_019420135.1 Oscillospiraceae bacterium
GGTGAAGGAGAATCCCTCCGGCACAAGACGGGCGGACCGGAGTTCCTCCGGGCAAAACAGACTGCGCATATGCATGGGCATCAGGCTGTACTCGTACAGCGGCTGATTGTCCGCATTTGCGGGGGCTTTCATGTACACATACCGCCCGTCCGATACATTGACATGCCCGCCGTGAATGCCGAACAGAACATAGTCTCGGATCGGCTGATCGGATTCGATGACGGGGCGGACCGAACGGCCCTGCATATCCGGTGTGGGGGCAAGACCGAAGTATTCCAGCAGTGTGGCGGCAAGGTCAACACTCTGGACCAGGGCCTGCCGGCGCTGGCCGTCGGCCTCGGGAGAGCGGGGATCGTGGATGAACAGCGGCAGATGGACAATCTCATCATAGCAGGGCATGACAACCTTGCTCCACCAGCCGTGTTCTCCCAGGAGATACCCGTGGTCGGTGTTGACAATCAGCAGGGTATCCTTCCACAGATCCAGGGCATCCATCTTGTCCAGCAGCCGGCCCAGGTAGGCATCGCACATGGTCAGCAGGGAAGCATATTGCAGCTTGAGATGTTCCTGGGTCTGGGCATCCTCGGTGACGTGGTGGTAGGGCGGCCAGTCCATGGCCGGGCCATCGTAGTCGTGGGGATACTGGGCCTGATAGGAGCAGGGGGAGAAGAACGGCTCATGGGGATCGAAACACTCGATCTGCAAAAACCAGTTGTCACACCCGCCGTTTTTGTCCAGAAACTCCATCCCGTCCGAGAAGGTGCGGGCAAGACAGGTGTCCTCTTCCTTTTGCATATAGGCCCGGTTTGCAGCGTCGTGGCGCTGCAGATCCCGTGTGGAGTAGAAGTACCGGCCGTCGTCGTTCTGGACTTTGGCTTTCTCCATGGGATCGAAGAGCTCGGGCAGACATTTCCATTTGTCGCCTTCCTGGCCGCGCTCGATTTCCCAGGAGCTGTACCTGCTGTGATAAGAGGCACCGCCATCCTCCCAGTAGTGGATGTGGTCGGATACCAGGTGGGTATACACTCCGCTGTTTTTCAGCATCTGGGGCACGGAATCGTCAAAAGGTTCCAGAGGTCCCCAGCTGCGGTGCAGGAAATTGTACCGTCCTGTGTGCAGTTCCCGCCGTGCCGGCATGCAGGGGAGGCTGCCGGCATAACAGCGGTCAAACTGGACCGAACGCTTGGCCAACCGGGCAAAGTTTGGTGTGTGTGTCCAGTCGCAGCCGTACGGTGCCAGCATTTCCCTGTTCAGGGAATCAAACATGAGCATGATGGCTTTCATGCGTTTCCTCCCGGTGTTACCACCATTTGATCAGGTCGGTGACCTTGTTGCGGATTTCAACAAATTCCGGAGCCACCACGTTGCGCGGCTGGGGCAGCGGGTTCTTCAGCTCCTGCTTGATGCTGGTCGGCTTGTTGGTCAGAACCAGAATGTTCTCGCTCAGGTACACGGCCTCTTCGATGTTGTGCGTGATGAAAATGACGGTGGTGCCCAGTTTGCGCCACAGATTCAGAAGTTCATCTTCCAGACGGAAGCGGAGCTCCAGCTGACCGTACGGCTCATCCATGAGCAGGATGTCGGGCTTGACGGCAAAGGCGCGGGCAATCACCACACGCTGAAGCATGCTGGTGGACAGTTCTACCGGGTAATAGTCCTTGTACTTGGTCAGACCCACCATCTCAAGAACTTCGGCCACTTCCCGGTCGATCACGTCTTTGGGCATGTTCTTGATTTTCAGGCCAAAGGCTACGTTCTGTTCCACGGTGAGCCAGGACATGGTGGAGTATTCCTGAAAAATGTAGGCAATGTTGTGCTTGCGGGTGTCCACGGGCTCGCCGTTGACCAGAATCTGACCGTCGGACAGGTCATACAGACCGGTGATGCAGTTCAGAAAGGTGGTCTTTCCGCAGCCGGTGGGACCGACGATGCAGAGAAATTCTCCCTTGCGCACATCGAAGGAAATGTCATTGAGAACCAGCAGGTCGCCGAAACGTTTGGTCATGTGATCCACATGCAAGATAATATCGCGATTGTCCATGATTCACACTCCTTACAACGCTTTGTCCACGACGGCGCTGATCTCTTCGCGCAGACGGAGAAATTCCGGATCCACATAGTCCCTGGGACGGGGCAGGGAAATCTCGTATTCCTTTTTGATGGCGGTCGGGCAGTTGGTCAGCACCACAATGCGGTCGGCCAGATAGATGGCTTCCTCGATATTGTTGGTGACGAAAACGATGGTGCGCTTTTCCTTCTCCCAGATCTTCATCAGATCCTCCTGCATGAGGTACCGGGTCTGGGCGTCCAGATGGCCGAAGGGCTCATCCATAAACAGGACGGCGGGCTCGTTGCAGTAGGCCCGGGCGATGCCCACACGCTGCTGCATGCCGCCGGACAGCTGGTTGGGATAGGAGTTCTCGAACCCTTTCAGCCCCACCAGATCGATGTAATGCTGGGCGCGCTCCCGACGCTCTTTTTTGGGAACACCGCGCACTTTGGGGCCGTATTCCACGTTGCCCATGACGGTCAGCCAGGGGAAGAGAGCGGTGCGCTGATAGACAACGCCGCGGTCGGGGCCGGGATGGTGAACCACGTTGCCGTTGACGGTGACGCTGCCGCCGGAAACCGGCTCCAGGCCTGCCATGCAGTTGATCAGGGTGGATTTGCCGCACTGGCCGGGTCCGAACAGAACCAGAAGCTCGTTTTCCCGCACGTTCAGGTCGATTTTCTTGATGACGTCAACAACGCCGCGCGCCGTATCAAAGCTTTTCGAAACATTCTGGCAGACAATAACGTCCTTACTCATTTTCCTCTCACGCTCCATTTGCAAAGTTTGGCTTCGATGGCGCGCATCGCCACAGCAAGGATGTACCCTACGATGCCGATTGCTACGATACCGACGAGAATCTGTACGGTGCTGTTGCTGTCCTGGCCCTTGATGATGACCCAGCCCACGCCCTCGGAGGAGCGCACCATTTCGGCGGCAACCACGGTAGCCCAGGCGGTGCCGACTGCGATCTGGAGTCCGGCAAAGATCTGGGGAACACAGGAGGGGAGGACGATGGTGAAGAACACCTGACGGTTGCTGGCGCCCAGCATGCGGGCGGCGCCCATCAGTTCGGGGTCAACCTGCCGCACACCGGAGTAAGCGTTCATGGTGACGGCGCAGAAGGCAGAATAGAAGATCAGAAAATACTTGGAGGCTTCGCCCAGACCAAACCAGACGATGGAAAGGGGAATCCAGGCAATGGGAGGAATGGGGCGAAGCAGCTCAAAGAGAGGACGTACCAGAGCGGAGAAGGGCTTGAACCAGCCCATCAGAATGCCCAGGACGATGCCGCAGAGGGAGCCCAGTACCAGGCCGACCAGCACGCGGGAAAGGCTCCAGAGGATATGCCCCTCAATGGTGTGGGTGCCGATGGGATCGACAATGGCCATGAGGAAGGAACCCAGGGTCTCCACCGGCCCGGCAAGAACCAGCCCGGCCTTGGTAAAGCTGACCACAAGCTGCCAGATCACCAGAAAGACAAAAATGGAGATGGCGGCGCAGATGGCCTTTTCATAGTTCTTGGCAGAACGGAAGCGTGTATTCATTCTTTGCGCACTCCCTTCACAACGGCGTTTTCGATCACAGACAGGATGGCGGAGAACAGTGCGCCGATGATGCCGATGGCAATCATGCCGCAGATGATGATGTCGGGACGGTAGATGCCGCGGGCCTGCTGGATCATGTATCCCAGACCTTTGGTGGAAGCCAGCATTTCAGCAGCCACGATGCAGGTCCAGGAAGCACCCAGGGCAACACGGATTCCGGTCATGACCAGGGGGAGGGCAGTGGGAATGGCGATGTAGCGCAGCATCTGGAAGTTGCTGGCGCCAAAGGTTTTTCCGACCCAAAGATGAACGTCGCGGGTCTGGCGGATACCGGTATAGGAATTCAGCACACAGGGGACAAAGGCTGACAAAAAGACGGTCACGATCTTGGAGGTGATACCGATGCCAAACAGAATGATCATCAGCGGGATCCAGGCCAGACCGGGGACAGGACGCAGCAGGTCGAAAACCGGGCGGGCAAACAGATCCACCTTTTTGTACCAGGCCATGAAAATCCCCAGGGGAGTGCCGATGACGACACCCAGAGCCCAGCCTCCCATGGCAATCTGCAGGGAGGAGATGATGTGTTCAGGAAGGGTTGCGCCATCCGGGGCGGTGCTGGTCATCT
>JAHZHS010000185.1 GCA_019420135.1 Oscillospiraceae bacterium
AGATGCCGTACTGCTCTTTAAACAGACGTGCCAGATAATGCTTGTTCAGGAAAAACCGTTCGGCCACCGATTCCAGCGTCAATTTTTCGGCGCAGTGCTCCTCCAGGAAGGCACGAATGGGCGCCACGTCCCGCCGCGCCGTATGGGGACGGCTCTGCCCCGCCGGATGCCAGGACTCCGCCATGAGGCAGGCCAGCAGGGTGTTGAGCTTTTCGTTGAGCCACATATCCCGGATATAATCTTCCGTCTTTGCAGCCGTATAGATGTCCGACATCAGAGCGGAGAACCGCTCTGGATCAGAGGGATGGATGACCGGACGGCCGCCCCGCTCGCAGTACTTATCATAGATGGCCGAGACGCAGGGCCCGTAAAAATGGCACCATTGCAGTGTCCAGAGAGTCCCCGCCGTTCCGCCCGTGCTGTGGGCATAGGGATGGCGGCAATCCAGAAACACCACATCCCCTGCCGACAGGGGGTAGACTTCTCCGCCGCAGGCCAGCTGTCCCGATCCGCTGCACACCACAAAGCAGAGAAAAGACTGAAGCTTTTCCCGCCGGCTGGTATGGGCGGCCGTGGCGGTCAGGCGGCCTGTCTCCTGCAGGTGCACCAGGTTGGTGCGCGCAAAGGGAGACGGAGTGTAAAGCACACGGTCCGACCGCACGCTGCCGCCGTCGGCAAACAGGGTATCACGCTCCACCGCCATTCCGGTTGCCTCCGTCACCGTTCAGCCCCGAATATCCAGCAGCTGAGCCTGTCCATGCAGGTGCACCGTGCCGCTGTCCGCCGGGAAAAAGATGCAGTCGCCCTTGAAGAAGTTACGCACCGTGCCGGTCTCCTCCTGCAGGGAACCGCAGCCGTCCACGCACAGCAGCACCCGGAAGCTCTCCTCATCTGCTCGATAGGACACCATCTCCCGGCAGCGCTCGGTATTGAGCAGCATGCGGTAGACCTCAAAGTATTTGCAGCGTCCCAGCAGTTCCCGGGCACAGCCGCGGGTATATTTCAGCACTCGGATGGGCTGTGCCGGCGTGCCGCAGGCTCTGCAGTTTGCCACGGCCAGCGCCTTCTCCACGTGGAGAGGCCGCTTTTTGCCGTCCTTGCCTACCCGGTCATAGTCATACATGCGGTAGGTCAGGTTGGAACTTTCCTGGATTTCTGCAATCAGCGCCCCTGCGCCAATGGCGTGGATTGTCCCTGCGCTCACGTAAAAAACATCGTTTTTATGGATAGGCACCTTTTGCAGGCAGCTTTCCAGCGTACCGCCGGCAATCCGGTCGCGCAGCTCTTCCGGCGTCACATCACGGTTGAGGCCGAAAACCAGATAGGCATCCTTCGCCGCATCCAACACATACCACATTTCGGTCTTACCCAGCTGGCCGTTCTCATGCAGGCGGGCGTATTCGTCATCGGGGTGCACCTGAACCGACAGGTCCTGCCGTGCATCAATGAACTTGACCAGAATGGGCAGTCCGTCCCGGATAGTGGGGTGGGCACCCAGATATTCGGGGTGTTCCTTCAGCACCTCGGCCAGGGTCCGGCCGTCGTAAGCGCCGCCCGACACCGTGCTGGGGCCGTCGGGGTGGGTGGAGCACTCCCATGTCTCCGCCAGGGGATCCAGGTCGATGCCCTTGGCAAAGTCATCGTTCAGCCGGTTGCCTCCCCACAGATAATCCTTGCCCGTCGGTTTGAGAAACAGCGGTGTGGGCCGTTCAGGTCTCGAGAGGGAATTTCTGTTTGTCATGGACACTGATCTCCTTGCCAAGCTGCACTTCGATGAGCTGGAGCTCGCCGTCAGCAAAGACGGTATGGCGGCAGCCGGCCTGCATCGTGATCACATCGCCGGCATGCACTTTCTGCTCCATGCCGTCCACGATGGTGCGGCCGGTGCCGGAGATCACGACCCAGACCTCATTGCGGTTTTTGTGGCTGTGATAGTTCATGCTGTGGCCGGGGTTGAGGGTGACCTTGATGGTCATGCTGGCGTCCTCCACATCCAGAACGCGGAAGCTGCCCCAGGATTTTTCCGCAAACATGATCTGCTGGTTGATCTTGTCCACGAACGGCTTGATGTAGCTGGACTGCTCCTTATCCGAGACAAGGATGCCCTCCGGGCTGGCGGAGATCACCACATCATTCAGTCCCATGGCCAGCACCGGCACATCCAGCTCGTTGACGATATGGACATTCTTGCAGGTGTCGTTCATCATGCCTTCGCCGATGACCTTCTCCCCCATGGCTTCGGTCAGGGTGTTCCAGGTACCAAGATCCTTCCACTCGCCGGCAAAGCGCATGACCTGGATCTCCTTCTCCTTTTCCACCACCGCATAGTCAAAGCTGATCTTGGTCAGGGTATCGTACTTGTCAAACAGATCCTGATAGTCGGTAAAATCAATGAGCTCATGGGCTTTATCGAGCACATACTTGAGTTTGTAGGCAAAGACACCGCCATTCCACAAAGCGCCCTGCTCAATATACTTCTGAGCCGTGGCGGCATCGGGTTTTTCCTTGAAGGTGGACACCTTGCTGACCTCAGCGCTGTCCGTGGGAATGATATAGCCGTACTTCTCGCTGGGGTAGGTGGGCTCAATACCCATCAGCACAAGGTTTGCCTCCCCCTTGGCCGCCTGCTCTCCCAACGCCTTGAGGGCACGGAAATAATCGTCCTCCACATAGGGATCCACCGGGCAGAAGACAACGCTCTCCTCCGGGGAAACACCCTGCACATCAGCCAGATAAGCAGTGGCCAGTGCGATGGCCGGGAAGGTATCCCGGCGGCAGGGCTCCACCGAAATGCCCACCTTTTCTCCCAGCTGGTTGTGGATGGCCGAAACCTGGGTCTTGCTGGTGGCAATGGTGACGGTGGCATCCGCATCCACCTTTTTGATCTGATGATAGACACGCTGGACCATGGACTCATAGCCGCCGTCCGCCGTCTTGAAGATCTTGATGAACTGTTTGGAGCGGATGTCGTTGGAAAGCGGCCACAGCCGCTTGCCGGAACCGCCCGAAAGCAACACGATATTCATAGCAGTTTCCTCCTTGGTGGGGAAGTTTTTACCGTTCAGCACGCATGGGATTGTTCAGGAAATCCTCGTAGGACAGGCGCAGGCCTTCCTCCAGTTCAGTCTTGTATGTCCAGCCCAGCTTGGTTGCCTTGCTCACATCCAGCAGCTTGCGGGGCGTGCCGTTGGGCTTGGAAGGATCCCACCGCATCTCGCCGGTATAACCCACAACCTTGGCCACCAGCTCGGTCAGTTCCTTGATGGTCAGCTCCTTGCCGGTGCCGGCATTGACCGTCTCGTTTCCGGAATAATTGTTCATCAGGAAGACACACAGGTTGGCCAGGTCATCCACATACAGGAACTCGCGCAGGGGGCTGCCGTCACCCCAGCAGGTGACATAGGGCAAATTCTGTTCCTTGGCCTCGTGGAAGCGGCGGATGAGCGCGGGGACCACGTGGCTGTGGGTGGGATGGTAGTTGTCGTTGGGGCCGTACAGGTTGGTGGGCATCACGCTGATATAGTCGGTGCCGTACTGACGGTTGAGGTACTCACAGTATTTCAGGCCGGAGATCTTGGCCAGGGCGTAGGCCTCGTTGGTCTTTTCCAGCGAGGATGTCAGCAGGCAGCTTTCCGGCATGGGCTGGGGCGCCATGCGGGGATAGATGCAGGAGCTGCCCAGGAATTCCAGCTTTTTGCAGCCGTTCTTCCAGGCAGAGTGGATGACATTCATCTCCAGGGTCATGTTGTCGTACATGAAGTCGGCCAGGGCCTCGGCGTTGGCAACAATGCCGCCCACCTTGGCCGCCGCCAGAAAGACATACTCCGGCTTTTCCTCGGCAAAGAACTTTTCCACCGCGTCCTGACGGCAGAGGTCCAGTTCCTTGTGGGTACGGGTGATGATGTTGGTATATCCCTGGCGCTGCAGCTCACGGACAATGGCAGAGCCCACCATGCCGCGGTGGCCCGCCACATAAATCTTTGCATTCTTTTCCATCATAATTGTTTTTGCTCTCCCTGTCTGTTCGCCATATTGTAGGAATGCAGACCGATTATTTCACAGCGCCCTGTTCCAGATTGCGGCGGATGTTCTCCTCGGCGCACTCCACAGCCACCTTGGCCATGTCGTGCTCTCCCATCAGCTTGACCCGCTCCTCGAAACTGGTCTTGGTGGGA
>JAHZHS010000186.1 GCA_019420135.1 Oscillospiraceae bacterium
CAAGTAGGGCGAACAAAGATGCCGCAGCATCGCGGGAAGGCAGCAAAACGGACAATGTCTCCCGTTTTGGAAAAGACGCAGCTCACAGGGGCAACTCGGCGGCCATCGTGCGGATGAACCGGCGGAAGATGGGTCCGCGCTGGTTGGCGATCTCGATGACCTCGTCGCCGGACAGCCGCTTGCCTGCCATGCCGGCCGCCATGTTGGTGATGAGGCTGACGCCCAGCACCGGCAGGCCGCAGTGGGAGGCGGCAATGGCCTCGGGCACGGTGCTCATGCCCACGGCGTCGGCTCCCAGGGTGCGGAAGGCCCGGATCTCGGCGGGAGTCTCAAAGCTGGGGCCCATGTAACCCAGATAGACGCCCTCCCGCAGCGCAATGCCCTGCTGCGCAGCGACCCGGCGGGCGGTCTCCTGAAAGGCAGGAGTATAGACCTGGGTCATGTCGCAGAAGCGGGGGCCGATGGCGTCGTCGTTGGCACCCCGCAGCGGGTTGGCGCCCATAAAGTTGATGTGGTCGGTGATGAGCATGAAATCCCCCACCGAGAAATCCCAGTTGACGTCGCCCGCCGCGTTGGTCAGGATGAGGGCCTTGCAGCCCAGGGCCTTGAGCACCCGCACCGGCAGGGCGATGGCGGCCATGTCGTGGCCCTCGTAGTAGTGGAAGCGTCCCTGCATGCACAGGACCAGACGACCGTTCAGCCTGCCGCAGACAAAGCGTCCGGCATGACCGGGAGCGGTGGATACAGGAAAGTGGGGGATTTCCCCGTAAGGGATGCAGACGGGGGACTCGATCTCGTCGGCCAGCTCGCCCAGGCCGGAGCCCAGAACCAGGGCCAGGTCCGGCGTGCCGGGCAAACGGGCGCGAAGATAGTCGGCAGCTTCGGCTACCGTCCGGGAAATGCTTTGCTGTTGCATAGGATGTTACCTCAGTTCCTTTGTGAAATCATGGGGAAAGGGAAAAGTCTTAGTTTCCGAATCTGCGGCGGAATTGCCTGGCGGAAAAGACGGATGTCATTGCTATTTTACCATACCGGCCGAGGAAGCGGCAAGGCATACGAACCGCCGCCGATGCATACAGTAGCCTGAATGACAAACGGCCAACGGAGACAAAGGCGTCGGGGGAGGCGGTCGGAAATGCAGATCCGGGTTTATCTGAAAAATGCGGCGATCCTGACGGTGTCCGGGCTGGTGCTGCGGGTGCTGGGCATGGCCTTCCGGGTCTTTGTGGCGGCCAGCATCGGCAGCGAGGGGATGGGATTGTACCAGCTGATCCTGTCGGTTTACATGGTGTTTGTCTCGCTGGCGTCGTCGGGCATGAATGTGGCCTCCACCCGGCTGGCGGCCCAGAGCCTTGCCCGCGGCCGCAGCATGGCCCGCACCGTGCGGCGGCTGGTATTGGCAGCGGGGGCCCTGGGCATGGCGGCCATGGGGCTGCAGTTTTTGCTGGCCGAGCCGCTGGCGCGGTATCTGCTCCACGATGTGCGCGGCGCCGTCAGCCTGAAAATTCTGGCCCCCAGTTTGCCTGTGATGGCGGTGGCTGGGGCTTTGCGGGGCTGCTTCCTCGCCCGGCGGAGGGTGGAGCCCAATGCGGTGGCCCAGCTTGTGGAACAACTGGTGCGTATGGGTGTGGTGTGGCTGGCGCTGCGGCGGTTTTCCCATTGGGGAGCCGGGTATGCCTGTGCAGCGGTGCTGGCGGGCAATACCGTTAGCGAGGCGGTGTCCTGCCTGCTGATGGTGCTGTTTGCCCGCCAGGATCCGGGCCTGCGCAGCCGCGGCGCCGACGGGGAGGCAGAACGCGCCCCCTTCTCCGGTCGAGAGCTGGCGGGAATTCTCTTGCCGGTGGAAGGAAGCCGCATTCTGGCCAGTGCCCTCCAGGCTGCCGAGGCCAGCCTGATTCCCCTCTGCCTGGCTCTCTACCTGGGGGATAAGTCCGCCGCCATTTCCCAGTACGGCGCACTGAAAGGCATGGCCCTGCCGCTTCTTTTCTTCCCGTTCTCCATCCTCTCCGCTCTGTCCAGCCTGCTCATGCCGGAGATTGCCCGCGCCCATGCCCGGCGGGACCGGGCCGCCGCCGCGCGGCTGATCGATACCCCCCTGCGCACCGCCGGCGTCTTTTCCATGCTGATGGGCAGCTGCTTTGTGTTGTTTGGGCGGCAGGCGGCGCAATTGCTCTATGGCGATGCCCAGGTGGGGGCCTATCTCTGCCTGCTGGGGGCGGTGGCTCCCTTCATGTATCTGGAAAGCATGGTGGACGGCCTGCTCAAGGGCCTGGGAGAACAGCTGGCAACCTTCCGCTATTCGCTCCTGGATTCGGCGCTGCGCATTCTGGGAATTGTGCTTCTGCTGCCGCGGTTCGGCATCACGGCGTTCCTGTGCATCATGGCGGTGTCCAATTTGCTGACCTTTGCCCTGAACACTGCCCGGCTGCTGGACCGTGCGGGCATGGAGCCCCGGCTGTTTGTCTGGTTCGGCCGTCCCGCTGCCTTTGCCCTGGCGGCAGGAGCAGGAGGCTGGCTGGTCCTCCGGGCGGCGGGGCAGACGCTGCCCGGCCTGCTGACGGCGGGAGGCACTGTTTGCCTGGTATATGCGGTTCTGACCATGCTGACCGGCGGCCTGCCGATGCCCCACCGGAGCGGGAGAGCCCTTCGGCGGCAGTGACCGGAAGCACCGGACGGCGGAAAAGGTCACCGAAAAAATTTCACAGAAGACTTTCTATTGACAAAGCGGACGACCGCGGTATAATGGGGCTGCCACAAAACGATTGACATATCAACTGTTGATACGTCAAGGAAGGGAGGCACCCCACCCGTGGAACGCCGATTTTACATGTTGTTGTACCGGACCTATCACGCCCAGCGAAGTGTGGTCCGTCCCCGGGGAGCGGCACTGGGGCTGGGCACCGGTCAGCCCAAGCTGATTGATTACCTGTCCCGCTGCGGCCCCTGCAGCCAGAAGCAGCTGGCGGACTATTTCGAGATCGATCCCGCAGCGGTCTGCCGGATGCTGGATGCGCTGGAAAAAGGGGGCTTTGTCACTCGGGGGGTGGACCGCAACGACCGCCGCACCGGCACGGTCTGTCTGACCGAAAAGGGTAGCCGCACGGCAGCGGCCTGGCAGCAGGCAGCCGAGGATGTGGAACAGCAGATGCTGGCCGGGTTCACCCCGGAGGAACAGCAGCAGTTTGCCGAATTTTTCCGCCGCGCCTACCGCAATCTCCGGCCGGACGGCAAGTTCGGCATGAGCCCCGACGGCGGGGCAGCAGAAACAAGAGAGAAGGAATGATATGAAAGACCTCAAGCGCCTGTTTGGATATATGGGCCCCTACCGGAGGGACATGGCCCTGGGCATGCTGCTGGTGGTCCTCGAGAGCGCCTTTGAGATGGTGATCCCCATTCTGATGAGCAACATCATCGACGAGGGCGTTGCCAACCGGGACATGCACTGCATTCTCATCACCGGCATTGAGATGGCGGTCTGCGCCGTGCTGTCTCTGGTCACCGGCCTGCTCTATGCCCGGTATGCGGCCCGTGCCTCCTACGGGTTCGGCGCCCGCATCCGCCAGGCGGAGTACAGCAAGCTGCAGGACTACGCCTTCGGCAACATCGATCATTTTGAGAGCTCGTCGCTGATCACCCGCATGACCACCGACGTCACCGTGCTGCAGAATGCCATCAACGGCGGTTTCCGGCCCATGGTGCGCGGTCCCTCCATGCTGATCCTGGGCATCGGGCTCTCCTTCTGGATGAGCCCCCGCCTGGCGGGCGTCTTTTTCATCTGCGCCCCCATCCTGGCCGTTGTGCTGTTCTTTGTACTGCGGCGGATTGCGCCCATGTACATCCGGCTGCAGCAAGCCATGGATCACCTGAACAATGTGGTGCAGGAGTGCCTCACCGCCATCCGTGCAGTCAAGGCCTTTGTCCGCGGCGAGTACGAGGAGGAAAAGTTCCGGGACGTCAATACCGAGCTGATGACCGTCAGCCGGGATACCTTCCGCACTGCAGTGCTCAACCTGCCCGCCTTTCAGCTGACCATGTACGCCGCCTGCGTGCTGATCATGTGGCTGGGCGGCAATATGATCCTGGAGGGCAGCCTGACGGTGGGCCGTCTGACCAGGTTCCTCAGCTACGTCATGCAGGTCATGAACTCGCTGATGA
>JAHZHS010000187.1 GCA_019420135.1 Oscillospiraceae bacterium
GGCCTGTCCGGTTCGGGCAAGTCCAGTCTTGCCTTTGACACCATCTACGCCGACGGCCAGCGCCGCTATATGGAGAGCCTTTCCAGCTACGCCCGGCAGTTCCTGGGCCAGATGGAAAAGCCCGACGTGGACGAGATCACCGGCCTGTCCCCGGCCATCTCCATCGACCAGAAAACCACCAGCCACAATCCCCGCTCCACCGTGGGCACCGTCACCGAGATCTACGACTATCTCCGCCTGATGTATGCCCGCATTGGCATTCCCCATTGCCCGGTCTGCGGGCGGGTCATCAGCCAGCAGAGCGTGGATGAGATGGTGGACGAGGTGCTCAAGCTGCCCGAGCGCACCCGCTTCCAGGTGCTTGCCCCCGTGGTGCGCGGCCGCAAGGGCACCCAGCAGAAAGAGCTGGACGCCGCACGGCGGGCCGGCTATGTCCGTGTGCGCATCGACGGCAGCATGTACGATCTGGACGAGGAGATCAAGCTGGAGAAAAACCTCAAGCATACCGTGGAGATCGTGGTGGACCGCCTGTCCATCAACGACAGTGTGCGCAGCCGCCTGGCTGACTCCATTGAGACTGCCCTCAGCCTGACCGACGGCCTGGTCATCATCGATGTCATCGGCGGCGAGCCCATGCAGTTCAGCCAGAACTATGCCTGCCCCGAGCACGGCATTTCCATCGAGGAGCTGACGCCCCGGATGTTCAGCTTCAACAATCCCTTCGGCGCCTGCGAGACCTGCACCGGCCTGGGTACCTTCATGAAGGTGGACCCCGCCCGCATCATTCCCGACAAGCGCAAATCCATCCGGGAGAGCGCCATCAAGGCCAGCGGCTGGTACTACGCTGAGGGTTCCATCTCGGAGATGTACTACGTTGCCCTGGGCAAGCGCTACGGATTTACCCTGGACACCCCCATCAAGGAGATGAGCAAGGAGGCCGTCAACGCCATCCTGTACGGCACCAAGGGCGAAAAGCTGGAGATGCAGCGGGAGAACATGTTCGGCTCCGGCACCTACAAAAACGATTTCGAGGGCATTATCCCCAACCTGGAACGCCGCTTCCGGGAGACCGGCAGCGAGTGGGTCAAGGAGGAGATCGCCCAGGTCATGTCCAGCGAGGAATGCCCCTCCTGCCATGGCCGCCGTCTGAAGCCCACCAGCCTGGCCGTGACGGTGGGCGGCATCAACATTTCCGACTTCTGCGACATGAGCGTCAACGAGGAGCTGGAGTTCATCAAGACCGCCTCGGTGTCCGAGCGTGACCAGATGATCGGAGCCTCCATTTTCAAGGAAGTGCGGGAGCGCCTGGGCTTTCTGCAGAGTGTGGGCCTGGGCTACCTCACTCTGTCCCGGGGCGCAGCATCCCTGTCCGGCGGCGAGAGCCAGCGCATCCGTCTGGCCACCCAGATCGGCAGCGCCCTGACCGGTGTGCTCTACGTGCTGGACGAGCCCAGCATCGGTCTGCACCAGCGGGACAACGACAAGCTGATCGCCACCATGAAGCGGCTGCGGGATCTGGGCAACACCCTCATCGTGGTGGAGCACGACGAGGACACCATGCGTCAGGCCGACTATATCGTGGACGTGGGCCCCGGCGCGGGCGTGCACGGCGGCGAGATCGTGGCCGCGGGCAGCGTGGAGGATATCTGCGCCTCCAAGCGCAGCATCACCGGCGCCTACCTGTCCGGGCGCAAGGCGGTGGAGGTCCCCGCCACCCGCCGGGAGGGCAACGGCAAGTTTCTGCGTGTGGTGGGCGCCCGGGAAAACAACCTGACCGGCATCACGGTGGATTTCCCCTTGGGCAAATTCATCTGCGTCACCGGCGTGTCCGGTTCCGGCAAATCCACCCTGGTCAATGAGATCCTGTACAAGACGCTGGCTGCCGCCCTGAACGGTGCCCGCAGCCGCCCCGGCCAGTGCGAGGAAGTGGAAGGTATGGAGTGGGTGGACAAGGTCATCGGCATTGACCAGTCCCCCATCGGCCGGACGCCCCGCTCCAACCCCGCCACCTACACTGGCGTGTTCAGCGACATCCGCACCCTGTTTGCCGAGACCCAGGAAGCCAAGATGCGCGGCTACGGCCCCGGCCGGTTCAGCTTCAACGTCAAGGGCGGCCGCTGCGAAGCCTGTGAGGGCGGCGGCATCCTCCAGATCGAGATGCACTTTCTGCCTGACATCTTTGTCCCCTGCGACGTCTGCAAGGGCAAGCGCTACAACCGGGAGACGCTGGAAGTCCACTACAAGGGCAAGACCATCGCCGACGTGCTGGACATGACGGTGGAGGAGGCCTGCAATTTCTTTGCGAATCTCCCCAAGATCCACCGCAAGCTGCAGACGCTGCAGGAGGTAGGCCTCGGTTATATCCAGCTGGGCCAGGCGGCCACCACCCTCTCCGGCGGCGAGGCCCAGCGTGTCAAGCTGGCCAACGAGCTGGCCCGCCGGGATACCGGGCAGACCGTCTATATCCTGGACGAGCCCACCACCGGCCTGCATGTGGCCGACGTTCACCGTCTGGTCAAGGTGCTGGACAAGCTGGTGGATGCGGGCAACACCGTCATCGTCATTGAGCACAATCTGGACGTCATCAAGCGCGCCGACTATATCATCGATCTCGGTCCCGAAGGCGGCAGCGGCGGCGGTCGGGTCGTCGCCACCGGCACACCGGAACAGGTGGCCGGGAACCCCGATTCTTTCACCGGGCAGTACCTGAAACCAGTGCTGGAACGTGGCAAGGCTTTTGCAGCCGCCGAGGCTGCAAAAGAAGCGCAGTCCCCCGCCAAAAAGCCCCGCCGCAAGGCCGCGGCAAAAGACAAAACCGAAAAAGCGTAAATGCTCGGTGCCGACCTGTGTTTCGGCGCCGGCGGTTTGCTGACCATACGTTTTTTCTGAGCGCTCCCCCGTCATCTCGGCGGGGGAGCTTTTGTTCTGTCTTTTCCTGTCCGTTCTATCCCCTCTCCCCTCCGCATACGGTTTGGCAGAAGCCTGGCGCGCAGGCGCCAAAAAAGGAGGGCGTGCATATGAGAGGTGACGCGGAGGAACGCGCGGTGGAGGTGGGACGATACATTGTACAGCACGGCACCACAGTGCGGGCGACCGCAGCGGTGTTCGGCGTGAGCAAGAGCACCGTCTGGAAGGACCAGACCCGCCTGCGGCGGCAGAATCCTGCCCTGTGGCGGGAGGTACAGCAGGTGCTGCAGAAAAACAAGGCGGAACGTCACCTGCGTGGCGGGGAAGCTACCCGCAGGAAGTTTCTGCGGATGAGCGGTTCTCACCCGCCCGATCGCCGTTGACCAGGGCTTGCGTGGGCCCTGCACAGACTGTATAATAAGGGGAAAAGAATTGCTCTGCGCCTGTTGCCTGTGCGCGGGGACACTCACGCCAGAAAGGTCGTGTGAAATATGAAACGCAAGGATTACATTTCCTGGGACGAATATTTTATGGGTATCGCATTGCTGACCGCCATGCGCTCCAAGGACGACAGCAGTCAGGTGGGTGCGTGCATCGTCAGTCCCGAAAACAAGATTCTGTCCCTGGGTTACAACGGCATGCCCATCGGCTGCAACGACGACGACATGCCCTGGGAACGGGAAGGCAAACCGCTGGAAACCAAGTATATGTATGTCTGCCATGCCGAGCTCAACGCCATTCTCAATTCAGCTCACAGTGATCTGACGGGGGCCCGGGTCTATGTCACCCTGTTCCCCTGCAACGAGTGCGCCAAGGCCATCATCCAGAGCGGCATCAAGGAGATCATCTACTACTCGGACAAATACCACAGCGCCGATTCCAGCATTGCCAGCCGCCGGCTCTTCAACATGACCGGAGTAAAATACCGCGCGTACCATCCCACCGGACGGGAGCTTACCCTCACGGTCTGACAGGTGCGACGGCAGGAATCCGAAACAAGCGGAGGAATCTTCATGAATACCATCGTGATCGGCATTGCGGGCGGCACCGGCAGCGGCAAGACGACCCTGACCCGCCGGCTGAAAGAACATTTCGGGGAGCAGGAAGTCAGCGTCATCAACCACGACAGCTACTACAAGCGTCATGATGAGCTGCCCTATGAAGAGCGCTGCAAGCTCAACTACGATCATCCCGACTCCTTTGACACCGACCTGATGATCGAACATCTGAAACAGCTGCGCGCCGG
>JAHZHS010000188.1 GCA_019420135.1 Oscillospiraceae bacterium
GAGGAACTCAAAGACGCGCTCGGCAGCCGCGGCCATGCTCTGCAGCATGTTGGACACCTGGGACAGCTGCTGGATGGGCTGGGTGAAGTTCTTGACGTACTGGATGAAGGCCTGGATATCGCCGATGGTGATGATGCCCTGAGCGGCAAAGATGCTGCCCACCACGGCCACCGCCACATAGCCCAGGTTGCCCACAAAGGTCATGACGGGCATCATCAGGCCGGAGAGGAACTGGCTCTTCCAGGCGGACTCGAACAGCTTGTTGTTGGCCTTGCCGAAGTCCTCCAGCACCGCATCTTCCCGGTTGAAGGCCTTGACCACATTGTGGCCGGAGTAGATCTCCTCCACCTGGCCGTTGACCACGCCCAGGTAGTTCTGCTGATCCTTGAAGTACCGCTGGCTGAAGCGGACCACCAGCAGCACCAGAACGACGGACACCGGCAGGATCAGGATGGCGATGAGGGTCATCCGGGGGCTGATGGACAGCATCATGATCAGTACGCCGATCATGGTGGTGATGCTGGTGATGAGCTGGGTGACGCTCTGGTTCAGGCTCTGGCCCAGGGTGTCGATATCGTTGGTGATGCGGCTCAAAACCTCGCCCACCGTGCGCTTTTCAAAGTAGGCGAGGGGCAGGCGGTCAATCTTTTCGGAGATCTGGCGGCGGAAGTCGTAGCAAAGCCGCTGGGACATGCCGCTCATCAGCCAGCCCTGGATGAAGCTGAACCCGGCGGACAAAAGATACATGCCCAGCAGGATCAGCAGAATCTTGCCGATGTAGCCGAAGTCGATGCTGCCGGTGCCGGTGATCATGGCGTACCAGCCGGTGGCCAGGGCAGTGGTGGCCTTGGCCAGGATCTTGGGTCCCGCAATGTTGAAAATGGTGGACAGGGCCGCAAACACCAGCACGGCAAAGAAGGCCATGCGGTATTTGCCCAGGGCGTTCAGAAGGCGGCGCAGGGTGCCGGTCAGGTCCTTGGGTTTCTCCACGGCGCCGGGGCCGTGGCCCATGGGCCCGCGCCCCATGGGGCCGCGTCTTACAGGTTCTGCCATCAGGATACACCCCCTTCGGTGGAATTGAGGCTGAGCTCTTTCTGGCTCAGCTGGCTCTTTGCGATCTCCTGGTACTCGGGGCAGGTCTCCATCAGTTCGCTGTGGCGGCCCCGGCCGACGATGCGGCCCTCGTCCAGCACCAGGATCTGGTCGGCGTGCAGCACGGTGGAGATACGCTGGGCCACGATGATGACGGTGGCGTCGCCGGTCTTTTCTCGCAGGGCCCGGCGCAGGGCCACATCGGTCTTGTAGTCGAGGGCCGAGAAGCTGTCGTCGAACAGATAGACCTTGGGCGCCTTGGCGATGGCCCGGGCAATGGACAGACGCTGCTTCTGGCCGCCGGACACGTTGGTGCCGCCCTGGGCGATGGGGCTTTCAAAGCCCTCGGTCTTGGCGGTGATGAAGTCGGTGGCCTGGGCAATGTCGGCGGCCTTGTGCATGTCGTCGTCGGTGATGAAGCTGCCGCCGAATTTCAGGTTGCTCTCGATGGTGCCGGAGAAGAGCACGCCCTTCTGGGGCACATAGCCCAGCTGGGCGCGCAGCGTCTGCTGGGGGATCTGGCGGATGTCCACGCCGTCCAGCGTCACGCTGCCCTGGGTGGCATCGTAGAAGCGGGGGATCAGGTTGAGCAGGGTGGACTTGCCGCAGCCGGTGGCACCGATGATGGCGGTGGTCTTGCCCGGCTCGGCGGTAAAGTCGATGTCGGTCAGGGCGTCCTCGTCGGCGCCGGGATAGCGGAAGTGGACATGGTCAAAGCGGATGACGCCCTTCCAGTCCTTGCGGTCCAGCCCGGCGGGCAGCGCCTCGGGCTTGGGGTCCTCAATGACCGGCTCGGTGTCCAGCACTTCCTGGATACGGTCGGCGGCCACACCGGCACGGGGCAGCATGATGGAGATGACCGTCAGCATGAGGAAGGACATGACGATCTGCATGGTGTAGGTGATGAAGGCGATGAGGTCGCCGATCTGCATGCCGCTCTCCGCCATGGCATGGCCGCCGAACCAGACGATGAGCAGGGTGGTGCCGTTCATGATGAGCATCATGGCGGGCATCATGAAGGTCATGACCCGGTTGGTGAACAGCTGGGTGCGCATGAGGTCCTTGCTGGCGGCGTCAAAACGCTGTTCCTCGTACTTCTCCCGGGAGAAGGCCCGGATGGGCATGATGCCGGTGAGGATCTCCCGGCTGACCAGGTTGAGGCGGTCCACCAGGGTCTGCATGAGCTTGAACTTGGGCAAAGCCACCTGCACCAGGACCAGGACGATGGCCATGAGCAGCGCCACCGCCACCACAATGATCCAGGACAGGCCGGTGGCGGTGCCCGCTACCCGGATGATGCCGCCGATGCCCAGGATGGGGGCGTAGGCGACGATGCGCAGCAGCATGACGGAGGTCTGCTGGACCTGCTGGATGTCGTTGGTGGTGCGGGTGATGAGGGAGGCGGTGGAGAAGCGGTCGGTCTCGGCGTTGGAGAAGGAGACGACCTTGCTGAACACCTGGCGGCGCAGGTCCCGGCCGATGGCAGCGGACACCAGGGAGGCAATGAAGCCCACCGCCACGGCGGCAGCCACCATGAGCAGGCTGTACAGAAGCATCTGCCCGCCGGTGGAGAGCAGGTAGGACATCTGGACGTCGCCGTCGATGCCCTGGGCCTGGTATTCCAGCCGGACCAGCTGCACCGCCTGGGAGGCCAGGGTGCTCTCGGTGTCGGGGGCAAGGCTCGCCTGAGCGGAGGCCATCTGGTCCAGCATGGCCTGGTGGTCAAAGCCGGGCTGGGCGGCGGCTGCGCTCACCATGGCGGCCGCGGTGTCCAGGTCCTGGGCCTCGGGCAGGGCGGTCTCCACCCCCTGGCGCTTGGCCGACTGGGATGCCGCCGCCATGTAGAGGGCCACGTCGGGCATGGTGAGATCGGAAGACAGGGTGTCGGCATCGGCGGTGTCCAGCAGAGCGCGGACGCCGTTTTCATCGGCGGGGGCGTAGGCAGCTTCCAGGGCTGCGGCCTCCTCGTCGGGCATCAGGATCTTGAGGGCCTGGAGCGTGGTATCGCGCACAGTATCGGGCAGGGCGCTGTCCACGCCGCCCTGCTGGATGCCCACGTCGACGATGTCCGACGTGTAGCCCGGCAGGGCAAGGTCACAGCTTGCCTGTACAATGAGCAGCGCCACCACAGCCAGGCAGGCGACCCAGTGTTTGCCCAGGTTTCGGAAAATATTGAGCATGGGACAATCCTCCTTGCAGATGGGACTTGGTGTTTTTGGGGAAAGGAGCGGGACGCGGAAAACGGTTATTCCTCCCGGGCAAGCTCGGCCTGCATGGCCTGCTCCCAGGTGGAAAGATCGTCCAGCATCCGGGCGAAGGTTTCCTCCCCCACCCGGTCAATGACCCGGTGCATGTACTCCCGCATGCGGTCCTCGGCCTTCAGGCGGATGGCTTCGCCCTTGTTCGTCAGGCGTACCAGGGCCTTGCGGTGATCGCCGGGGTCGGGGATGCGCTCCACCAGCCCATTTTCCTCCAGCTGCCGCAGGGTGCGGGAGACGGCGGGGGCCAGCATGCGCAGACAATCCGGCAGTGCCGACACCGGCACCGCGCCGTCCTGGCCGTTTTGCCGGATGATGTAGTGCAGCCGTTCCAGCATGGCCAGCTCGCTGCGGGGACGGTCGGGATAGGCCTGCTGAATGCTCGTCTGCATGGTCTTGCGGATCTGCCAGAACAGCTGGACCAGGTCGCTCAGCGCGTGATCCGATTCCATGGTTCCACCACCTTTCCTTGGGAAGATACTTAACAAATGGTAAAACTTAACGTTTGTTAAGAATCAACTGTACGCAACATTATACCCCGTTCCACTGCAGATGCAAGAGGCAAATCCAAGAATTCTAAAATTGTTCACAAATTCTATGCGTTGGTTTTGGACAGAATGCGAAAAGCACCCCCGCCGGAATGCCTTGCGGCCCCGGCGGGGGTGCAGTTATTGTGAAATTGTGGAAAACCTGGCGGCGCTTACCCCCGGGTGCATCGATACCGCGCGCCTTTGGCCGTCTGAGCATAAGGGACAAAACCCAGCCCTTCAAACAG
>JAHZHS010000189.1 GCA_019420135.1 Oscillospiraceae bacterium
GGTCTACGGCAACCCCGAGGTCACCACCGGTGGCCGCGCCCTGAAATATTATTCGTCGGTCCGCATTGATGTCCGCCGTATCGAGGGCCTCAAGGACTCCAACGGCAACTTCATCGGCAACCGCACCCGGGCCAAGGTGGTCAAGAACAAGGTGGCCCCGCCCTTCAAGGAGGCGGAGTTCGACATCATGTTCGGCGAGGGCATTTCCAAGATCGGTGAGCTCATCGACCTGGGCGTCAAGCTGGGCGTGGTGCAGAAGAGCGGCGCCTGGTTCAACTACGGGGACATCCGCCTGGGCCAGGGCCGCGACAACGCCAAGGCCTACCTGAGGGAACACCCCGAGACTGCCGCCGAGATCGAGAAGATCGTCCGGGACAACGCCGACCGTCTGCTGGCCGCCGGCAAGAAGGGCACCGTCAAGCCCATTGAGGTGGTCAAGCCCGTCGCCCCCGCCGAGGCGCCTGCCGAAGCCCCCGCTGCCCCCAAGACCACGGGCAGCGAGGTGGACCTGGACATTATGGTGGATGACTGATGCCCCGGATTACCGCCGTCAAGGAGACCAAGCGGGGGAGACTTGCCCTGTTTGTGGACGGGGAGTTTGTATTCTCCCTAGACCCTGAGACCTTTGCCGACGCCGACCTCCACGAGGAGGACGAGATCGAGCCCTCCCGGCTGGAGGAACTGCGCCGGAAGAGCGACACCCGCAAGGCGGTGGACCGGGCTCTGGACATTCTGGCCCTGCGGGACCACGCGGCGGGGGAGCTGTACCAGAAGCTCTGCCGCAAGTTCGACCCCCACAGCGCCGCGGCCGCCGTGGCCAAGGCGGAGGAGCTGGGCCTTTTGAACGATGCCGACTTTGCCCGCCGCCGTGCCGCCGAGCTCATGCGCAAGCGCAAGAGCCGCCGGGAGGTGGAGCAGGATCTCAATGCCAAGGGCATTGACCGGGAGACCGCCGCCCGGGTGCTGGAGGAACTCTACGCCCCCGAGGACGGCCCCGACCCCGAGCTGGCCGCCGCCTGCGCCCTGGTGGAGCGCCAGTACGCCCGCAAGCTGGCCGAGGGCAAACGCCCTCAGGTCATGGCGGCGCTGGCCCGGCGGGGATTTTCCTACGCCGTCATCCGGGCTGCGCTGGAAGCCAACGACGCCGGGGAGGACGAATTCTCCGACCTGCCGTGAGCCGGGTTTTCCGGCTTGCTACATATCAAACAACCGAAAGAATAGGAATTACTGCCCATGAAAATCGCCATTGTATCCCTCGGCTGCCCCAAAAACCAGGTGGACGCCGACGTTTTCTGCCGCGCCCTGCTGGCCGACGGCCACGAGACGGTGGCCGACCCCGCCGAAGCGGACGCCATCATCGTCAACACCTGCGGATTCATTCAATCTGCCAAGGAGGAGGCCATCGAGAACATTCTGCTGGCCTGCGGCTACAAACAGCAGAACCCCGGCCTCAAGGTCATTGTGACCGGCTGCCTGGCCGAGCGCTACAAGGGCGAGATCGCCCGGGAGATGCCGGAGGTCGACGCCGTGGTGGGCATCGGCTCCAACAAGGCCCTGCCCGAGATCCTGCGCCGGGTCTGCTCGGAGGGCACCGGCCAGGTCGAGAGCTACGGCCCCAAGACCGATATGCCTCTGGGAGGCCGCCGGGTCATCTCCACCCCGCGGCACTACGCCTACTTGAAGATTGCCGAGGGCTGCAACAACCGCTGCCATTACTGCGCTATCCCCCTCATCCGCGGCCCGCTGCGCAGCCGTCCCCTGGAGGACTGCGTGGCCGAGGCCAAATGGCTGGCGGAGGAAGGGGTCAGGGAGCTCATCGTGGTGGCCCAGGACCCCACCGCCTACGGCGAGGACTGGGGCAAGCCCGGCGCCGTCTGCGAGCTGCTGGACCGGCTCAATGCCATTGAGGGGCTGCGCTGGATCCGGGTTCTCTACGCCTACCCCGAGCGCATCACCGACGCCTTCATTGCCGCCATGCAGCGCAATGAGAAGGTGGTGCCCTATCTGGACCTGCCCATCCAGCACTGCAACGACGAGATCCTCCGCAACATGAACCGCCGGGGCGGCCGCAAGGAGATCGAGGATGCCATTTCCCGGCTGCGGGCGGCCATCCCCCACCTGATCCTGCGCACCACCCTCATTGCGGGCTTCCCCGGGGAGACCGAGGAACAGTATGCCGAGCTGTGCGACTTTGTGCGCACAGTGGAGTTTGACCGCCTGGGCTGCTTTGCCTACTCTCCCGAGGAGAACACGGTGGCGGCCCGCATGGAAAACCAGCTGGACGACGAGACCAAACAGCGCCGCGCCGACCACATCATGGAGATCCAGGCGGAGATCAGCGCCCGCAAGCAGGCCGAGCGGGTGGGCAGGACGCTGGAGTGCATCTGCGACGGCATCGACGAGGAGAGCGGCATGTACCTGCTGCGCTCCAAGGGCGACTGCCCCGAGATCGACGGCTGTGTGCTGACCCCGGGGGATGTGCCCCTGGAAACCGGCGCCTTTTACAATGTGACCGTGACCGACAGCGACACCTACGACCTGTACGGCTACGTGGAAAACAAGGTGGAGGAATAAGCCATGAACCTGCCCAACAAACTGACCATGCTCCGCGTGATTCTGGTGCCTGTCTTTATGGTGTTCGCCGCCTTCGGCCGCATCGGCACCGCCGACTACAACCCCACGGCCCAGCTGGTGGCCGGCATCATCTTTGCCATTGCCAGCTTCACCGATTTCCTGGACGGCTACCTGGCCCGGAAAAACCATCTGGTCACCGACTTCGGCAAATTCATGGACCCTCTGGCCGACAAGATGCTGACCACCGCGGCCTTCATCTATATGGTGGTGGACGGCCTGTGCCATCCCGTGGTGCTGGCCATCATCATGTTTCGGGAGTTCGCCGTGGCGGGCGTCCGCATGATCGCCGCCGAGTCCGGCACCGTCATTGCCGCCAACATGTGGGGCAAGGTCAAGACGGTTTTGCAGATGCTCACCATCATCTACTACTACATTGTGCCCTTCTTCATGGGCGCCACCGATATCATGGCCTTCGGCCTCATCACCCAGGTGCTGTGCTGGCTGGTGGCAGCGGTCACGGTGCTGTCCGGCGGCATCTACCTGTGGCAGAACCGCAGCTGTTTCATGCAGGCAAAGTAAATTGGTTGCAAGGCGCCCGCCATGCGGGTATAATACAAGTGTTCATCGCATAATGCTGCGAAACAGGAAGGAAGTTCCGCCATGCAGATTTTCAATACCATGACCCGCCGGAAGGAAGAATTCATCCCCGCTGTGCCCGGGGAGTACCGCATCTATGTCTGCGGTCCCACGGTGTACAACTACATCCACATCGGCAATGCCCGCCCCATGATTGTCTTTGACACCCTGCGCCGCTACCTGGAGTACCGGGGCAACAAGGTGTACTATGTCTCCAACATCACCGACATTGACGACAAGCTCATCGCCAAGGGCCAGCAGGAGGGCACCTCCATGCAGGAGGTGGCCCGCAAGTTTGAGGCCGAGTACATCAAGGATTCCCAGGGTCTCAATGTCAAGGAACCCACTGTCCGTCCCCGTGCTACCGAGCACATCAGCGAGATCATCAAGATCGTCAAGGACCTGGTGGCCTCCGGCCATGCCTATGCCGCCCGCAACGGCGATGTGTATTTCCGGGTCAAGTCCGACCCCGGCTACGGCAAGCTGAGTCATCTGAACCTGGATGACCTGGAGAGCGGCAACCGCACGCTGCGCAGCCAGATGGACGACGACCTCAAGGAGGACCCCGCCGATTTCGCCGTCTGGAAGGCAGCCAAGCCCGGCGAGCCCTACTGGGACAGCCCCTGGGGCCACGGCCGCCCCGGCTGGCACATCGAGTGCAGCGCCATGGCCCGCAAGCATTTGGGCAAGACCATCGACCTGCACTGCGGCGGCCAGGACCTGATCTTCCCCCATCACGAGAACGAGATCGCCCAGTCGGAGTGCGCCAACGGCTGCACCTTCAGCCGCTACTGGATGCACAACGGTTTCCTGAACATCAACAACCAGAAGATGTCCAAGAGCGCCAACAACTTCTTCACCGTGCGGGAGATTGCGGACAAGTACGGCTATGA
>JAHZHS010000019.1:0-9942 GCA_019420135.1 Oscillospiraceae bacterium
ACTTCGAGGTGTGCAGCTGCTCCAACCTGGGCGACGCCCAGGCCCGCCGCCTGCGCATCCGCTACAAGGACGAGAACGGCAAGACCCAGTTTGCCCACACCCTCAACAACACCTGCGTGGCCCCGCCCCGCATGCTCATCGCCTTCCTGGAAAACCATCTCCAGGCCGACGGCACCGTCACCATCCCCGAGGTCCTGCGCCCCTACATGGGCGGCAAGGCCCTGCTGGTGCCCAACAAGAACAAGTAATTCTGCGCTTATTCCTGCCCAGAACCAGGCGGGGCGTCTTTCCTCCTTCGGGAGGGGGACGCCCCGCTTTTTGCTTTTCCGGGCACCGACGGCAGGGGAGAGCCGCCCCCGGGACGGCGCCCTGCCGCCGCGGTGTCCGCCGCCCCTTGCCGCCGTGCGGGCCGATCCACCGCCCGGACGGCCCCCTTTAGCAACATGCCGAAAGTCTTGTTGCCTTTTTTGTCTGGTCTGCCCATTGACCGCCTTTTGGAACTGTGTTATAGTTCTAAGTAATCGAGATGTTACCCGCAAGGGGCATAGCCGATGAATACAACTGAATCAGATCGTTGGAATGTTACTCTTTGAGGCATGACCGGACCCGAACTTTGTGTCCGTTTTCTTTTGCTTTGAAGGGCTTTTTTTCTGTTTAAGGCCTCCGGCGATCCCGATTCCGTCACAAAAGGGCAGGGGGCAGAGAGATTGCTGGCCATACGCAGGATCAATAACAATGTGGCACTCTGCCGGGACGGCAACGGCCGCGAACTCATCGCCCTGGGCAAGGGCATCGGGTTCGGGCAGATGCCCAAGGAGCTGGCCCTCAGCCAGATCGAGCGCACCTTCTACGACGTGGACGACCGCTATCAGCCCCTGCTGATGGAACTGCCCAGCGACGTGCTGGAATTTTCCGCCCGCATCGTGGACATTGCCCGCAATGAGCTGTCCTATGAACTCAACCCCAACACCGTCTTCACCCTGGCCGACCACATCAACTTCGCCATGGAGCGCGCCCGCAAAAAGATCCGGGTGAAAATGCCCCTGGCCTACGATGTGGAGCAGATGTATCCCATCGAATACCGCATCGGCCAGCACACGGTACGGCGCATCCGCAAGGAATTTCTCGTCACCCTGCCGGACAGCGAGGCCGCCGGCATTGCCATGAACCTCATCAACAACCGGATGACCCCTCAGCAGGAGGCGTCCCCGGCCGACGCGGTGGGGGACGAGGAAATGCTGGAGGACATCACCGACCTGGTGGAGAACCGCTTTCATATCCTGGTGGACCGCAACAGCTTCAACTATTCCCGGTACGCCACCCATCTGCAGTATCTGTTCCAGCGCATCCACGCGGGCAAGGCCATCAACAGCGACAATCTCCAGCTGTACACCAGCCTGCGGGAGGAATTTCCCGACATCGCCGACTGTGTGGAGACCATCGCCGCCCACATCCGCGACGTCTGGCACTGTGAACTCACCGAGGAAGAAAAACTCTACCTCATCCTGCATGTAAACCGTATCTGCATCAAAGAAGGAATGTAACCCGGCAAGACGGGGCATGACCTCCAGATCCCGGCAGAGGCGCTCGCTGCCCCGGCCGGGATGGGAGGTCATTTTTTATTTTCATTTTGTCTGCGCGGCGGGCGTGCACACCGCCGTCCAAATACACATCCGCCCGGGGCGTTTTGCTCCGGCTCACCACCCAATCAACGGAGGAATCTCATCATGGCGCTCAACAACAGCCAAATCGCCGCCGACGTATTGCAGGCCGTCGGCGGAAAGGACAACATTTCCGCAGTGGCACACTGCATGACCCGTCTGCGCTTCAACCTCAAGGACGAAAGCATCCCCAACGATGACGCCGTCAAGGCCCTCAAGGGTGTCATGGGCGTGGCCCGCAGCGGCGGCCAGTACCAGGTCATCATCGGCACCAACGTGGACAAGGTCTATCAGGCCCTCTGCTCCGAGTGCGGCATTGCCCCCACCGCCGGCATCGACGAAAACCTGGACAAACCCAAGGAGCCCCTGACCCCCAAAAAGATCGGCTCCAACATCATGGCTTACCTGTCGGGCAGCCTGACCCCCATCATCCCGGTGGTGCTGGCCGCCGCCATCTTCAAGAGCATCGTGGCGGTGTTCGGCCCCGACATGCTGGGCATTCTCCAGCCGGAAACCGACCTCTACACCCTGTTCACCTTCGTGGGTGACGCGGGCTACTACTTCTTCCCCCTGCTCATCGGATACACCGCCGCCAAGAACCTGGGCGCCAGCCCGGTGCTGGGCATCTTTATGGGCGGCATCATGCTCCATCCCACCTTTGTGGCCATGGCCACCGAGGGTACCGCCTTCACGGTGTACGGCATCCCCTGCAGCGTCCAGAATTACAGCTGCACCATCCTGCCCATCCTGCTCACCGTCTGGGTCATGAGCTATGTGGAGCGCTTCTTCAAAAAATACATCCCCGATACCCTCAAGATCATGCTGGTTCCCGCCCTCACCACCGCCGTCATGCTGCCCATTGCCCTCTGCGTCTGCGGCCCCATCGGCGGATTCCTGGGCAGCTACATCTGCCAGGCCGTCATCTGGTTCGGCAATAACTTCGGCTTCATCGGCGCAGCCATCATCGGCGCCCTGTGGGAGTTCCTGGTCATGACCGGCATGCACCACGTCCTCATCGCCCAGATGATCCAGCTCATGGCCACCAACGGCTACGACCCCGTCGTCTCCCTGGGCGCTGTCTCCGCCAGCATGGCCGTCACCGGCATGTGCCTGGGCATGGCCTTTGCCCTGCGTGACCGGGAGGAAAAGAACCTCAGCATCACCTACACCATCGCAGCCATCATCGGCGGCGTCACCGAGCCCGGCCTCTACGGCATCGGCATCAAGTACAAGAAACCCTTCATCGGCATGGCCATCGGCGGTGCCGCAGGCGGCCTCTATGCCGGCCTGATGGGCGTCAAGGCTTACGTCTCGGTGCCTGTGGCCAACTTCCTCTCCCTCACCGCCTATACCGGCGGCAACGGCGCCAACATCGTCAACGGCGTCATCTCCGGCATCATCGCCATCGTGGTGGCCACCATCGCCACCTACCTGATCTGCCGGGAAAAGAAGCCCGCCGCCGTCACCAAATAAGCGTTTCCCGTCTCACGTTTGCATACGAAAGCCTTGCGGCCTTGTCCAAAGACCGCAAGGTCTTTCTGCGTTCCCAAAAAGAAAGGAGTTTTTGATTATGATTCAGCTCATCCTCCGCGCCGACGACGTGGGTTACAGCGAGGCCGTCAACTACGGCATTGCCAAGACGGTCAAAGAGGGCCTCATCGGCAGCGTGGGCCTGATGCCCAACATGCCCTCGGCGGCCCACGGCCTGGCCCTGCTGGAGGGAACCGGCGTCTGCATCGGCCAGCACACCAACATCTGCATCGGCCGTCCCTGCGCCGATCCCGCCAAAATTCCCAGCCTGCTGGACGAGAACGGCTTTCTCAAGAGCAGCCGCACCTACCGGGAAGCCTGGAAGAAGGGGGAGTGCTTCACCGTGCTGGAGGAGATGGTGCTGGAGATCGAGGCCCAGTACCAGCGTTTTGTCCAGCTGACCGGCCGCCAGCCCCAGTACTTTGAGGGCCACGCCGTGCTGAGCAAGCATCTGATGCAGGGGCTGGAGATCGTGGCTCAGCGCCACGGCCTCAAGTACAACAACATGTACCCCGGGGACGAGACGGGGACCTTCGGCGGCAGGCCGGTGGCCGCCTGCCCCATGCTCAGCATGGAGCCGGACTACGACCCGGTCCAGTCCCTGAAGGACGCGGTGCTCCATGCCCGCACCGACATGCCCAACGTCTTTGTCTGCCATCCCGGCTACCTGGACGCCTACCTGCTGCGGTCCTCCAGCCTGACGGTCAACCGCACCAAGGAGGTGGAGATGCTCTGCGACCCCGCCATGCGCAGCTGGCTGGAGGAGCACGACGTCCAGCTTCTGCGGTACAGCGACCTGTGACCACGGTGCAGGCTTTTCTGCACAGATTATGAGTAAATACAAAAGGAGCCGCGTCCCGGAAAAGGGATGCAGCTCCTTTTTGATTTTCTCACTCCGGCAGGGGAGAGGAAGGAATTTTCACTTGAATTTTCGTCATTTTATCAGGATCTTGTCCATGGCTTTTCCCTTTGCCAGCTCGTCCACCAGCTTGTCCAGATACCGCACTTCCCGGAGAAATTCATCCTCGATTTTCTCCACCCGCACCCCACAGACGGTACCGGTGATCTTGTACCGGTTTGGATTTTTGGCCGGGGCGTCCCGGAAGAACTCCCCGTAACAGATACCGCTCCCAGCCAGGGTGCCGATCTGCTCCGGGGTGTAGCCGGTCAGCCAGGAGATGACGGTGTCCACCTCGGCGCGGGTGCGGCCCTTCCGCTCCGCCTTGTTTACAAGGAGTGGATATACCTTGGAAAATTCCATTCTGTATAATTTGTCGTTGGTCACGGCACAGCCCTCCCGCGGTGTTTTTTTTCATTGTACCATGGCTGGAATGCCGGGTAAAGACAGGGCGGGCGGGGGAGAAAGGGGAGGGGGTTTCCGCCCTCCTGCCAGGGGGGAAACGGAAGTGCTTCCCAAAAAATTTTGGATTTCCCCTTGCATCGGGAAAAATCCCGTGCTATAATGCAGATACTCTCCTTTTGAGAGTTTACAACAGAAGGATCTCATCAACTGCACAATGATCTTACGGGATCATTGTGCAGTTTTTTATTTTTTTCTTTTGTCTGTACCTTGAAAGGAGAATGTATCATGAACAAGAAAATTGAATACGCAGGCATCGGCTGCACCATCTCCACCACCGACAAGACGGTGGTGAACACCGGCAGCCTTCCCCTGGACCCCCACGTGGTCGAATACGCGGCCTGGCGCTGGCTCTACCGCTGCCGGGCGCTGCAAAAACCTCTCTGTCTGTTGTCCCTTCAGTTCCGTCTGGGCAAGACCCGGCGCAAATCCATGCGGTTGAGCGTCACCCTGCCCGCGTCGGCCGCCGGTCTGCCGGGCGGCTGGCTCCATCTTCTTCTGGTGGTCTCCTCCGGGGTGACCATCTCCTCGGTGTGCTGCTCCCCATGGCCGCATCCCACCGGCATCTCCCGGCATATCCGCCGTGTGGTCTTTCATTGACCGGACACCGGCCGCCCCTGCCGCCGGCAGAGGACAGAACCTTGAAAACAGAATATTTTCCAAAGCGGCCGTGAACTTTCCGGTCTGTGAGGACCTATCATTGTTTTGGAAAGAGAGGTAAGAATCATGAAACTTTTGGCAAAACTGGTTGTTCTGATTTTCGTGGCAGCCATGCTCCTGACCGGCTGCGGCGTGAAAATTACCGGCATGACGCTGGAACTGCCCCAGACCATGGAATGCGGCAGTACCGGTACCGCCACGCCGGATTACATATATAGCGGCGCCACCCCCGAAGCTTCCCGGGCGGAGAAACTGGCGGACAAGCTGGATCTGACCTGGAGTTCCAGCGACCCGTCGGTGGTGATGGTGGACGGGGAGGGCAACCTGACGGCGGTGGGTGCGGGTACCGCCGAGGTGGCCCTTGCCAGCGGGGACGGCAGCCTTTCGGCCAGCGGGGTGATCCGGGTGGTGGTCAGTCCCACCGGCCTGACCCTGCCCCAGACGCTCACCCTGACCGAGGACGGAGACCCCCAGTCCGCCGCGGCTGTGGTGGAGCCCGCCGACGCCACCGACTATATGGTGAACTACCGTTCCTCGGATGAGGGCATCGTCACGGTGGATGCAGCGGGAACTGTAACCCCCGTGGCGGCGGGGGAAGCCCTGGTGACCGCCGAGATCACCGACAAAGGCCTGGCGGCCACCTGCCATGTGGTGGTGAAGCCGGCGCTGAAAGCCCTGCATCTGTCGGAGGATGCCGTCACCCTGGCCCCCGAGGAGAAGGAATCCCTGACCCTGACGGCAGAGCCGGAGGAGGCGGATATTGCCGGGGTGGTGTGGAGCTCCTCGGATGAGGCCGTGGCTACGGTGGACGGCGACGGCACCGTCACCGCCCTGGCCGAGGGCAAAGCCACGGTGACCGCCTCTGTGGACGGGGTGGAGACCTCCTGTGCAGTGACCGTCCGTGCCCCGGCCCCGGCTGCGGGCAGCAGTGCGGGCAGCGGCAGCGGGGGGAGCTCAGCCCCGGCTGCCAGCACCTCCTACGGGGCTGTGCCCTTCAGCGACGCCGCAGGGACGCTGATGTGGTGGGGCATCGACTCCACCGACGATGTGTTCTGGGCGACGCTCAACAACATCAACGCCTACCGGGCGGCGGCGGGGGTTGCGCCCCTGAGCATCGACTCGGGGCTCACCGCCATTGCGGATCAGCGGTGCTGCGACATGGTGGTGGCGGGTGTCATGAGCCACGACGGCTACCAGACGGCGGAAATCATCGCCCAGAACTGGAATTCCGCCCAGTCCGTGGTGGATGCCTGGGCCGCAAGCCCCGGACACTACGCCGCCATGACCGACCCCTCCTACACAGTGTGCGGCATCGCCTGCTGGTTTGAGGAGGGAGGTGCCACCTACTGGTGCGTGACCTTCGGCTGATGGCCGGAAGGGAAAAATCCGGGCTGCAGGGCTTCTGCGGGCAAATTCAAAAGGGAGTGTAAGCATGAAGAAGATTGGAAGCCGGATTGCTGCGCTGATCTGTGCGGCGGCGATGGCGGCAGGGCTGAGCGCCTGCGGCGTGAACATCACTTCGGTGGGGCTGCCTGATACGGCGGTGGTGAACAAGGGTGACACCCTTCAGATGGAAGTCTCCTATAAAACGCAACAGGAAGCCGGAGCGGAGGCCCTTGCCGAGGCCGCCGGAAAGCTGGATCTGGTCTGGACCTCCAGCGATGAGGCGGTGGCCACGGTGGATGAAACCGGTCTGGTCACCGCCGTCGGTGCAGGCACGGCCCAAATCCAGGTCAGCGCGGAGGACGGGGATCTCAGCGATTGCTGTCTTGTGACCGTTGTGGTTCCTGCGGAGGGAATCATCGTCCCCGACAGGCTGGATCTGGTGGTGAACGGCCGGAACACGGCAAGCCTGAACCCCACGACCACCCCGGAGGACGCCACCGATGTGACGCTGACCTTCACTTCCAGCGATGAAACGGTGGCCACAGTGGACGAGACCGGCCTGGTCACGGCAGTGGGCAACGGGGAAGCGGACATCACCATCACCCTGACCCAGAGTTTTCCGGCTGCCACAGGGGAGAGCGCCACGGCAGAAACCGCCTTCCTGCCCGTCACCCTGACCGCCATCCCCCATGTGACCGTCACCACAGCGGTGGAAAGCATCACCTTTGACAAGACGGAAGGGGTGCTGACGGTGGGGCACACCCATCAGATCAAGGCCGCGGTGGCCCCGGATACGGCCAGCGATCCGGCGCTGAGCTGGACCTCCTCGGATGAGAGTGTAGCCACGGTGGATGCCTCGGGAAAGGTCACGGCAAAAAGGGCAGGCAGCGCTACCATCCGCGCCGTCTGCGGGGATGTGAGCGCGGAGTATTCCCTGACAGTGCAGAACATCCAGTGCAGCTACTGCGGCCAGACCGGCCACACCAGTGCTTCCTGCCCGGTCAAGGCCGCCGACCAGCAGGCAGCGGCTCAGGCTGCCGCAGAGGCAGCAGCACAGCAGGCAGCGGCCCAGGCTGCTCAGGCAGCCCAGCAGCAGGCCGCGGAACAGAGCGAACCCGACCCGGCACCGGATCCGGCGCCCAGCGGGGACAGCGGATCGTCGGGCTGGATTTCACACCCCGAAGCTGACATTCCCGGTCAGATTGTCATGGGCGGCGGCAACGGTGACCCGAGCAAGGGCGGCGGAATGATTTTCGATTGATGTCACCCAAAACGCCTTCTTCGGCGGAATCTGCGGGTGCCGGATCTATCTAAAGCGACGATGAATCGGTAATTTTTTCTTTTCCTTTGCCGGGAAATATTTTATAAGATAGCATGCGATTGTATCCGAAAGAAGGGGAGACCATGCCTGGTCATTCGTCCCGTATGGGGCTGGCGCTGGCCCTGTCGGTGCCGCCCCTGGCGGCTCTTTTGCGGGTGCTGGGCGGCAGTTCTTATTACTGCGACAGCGACTATTACTGGCACATAGCCCTGGGCCGTACCCTGGCCGGGGGCGGCAGCCTGACCGGCCCGGACCGGCTTTCCTGGGCGGCGGAACAGCTGGGTCTTGTCTACCGGGACCATTCCTGGCTGGCGGACCTGCTGCTCTACCGTCTGTCCCTGCTGGGGCAAACCGAAATTCCCGGCGCGGTGGTGTATCTGGCCGTCTGCCTGGGGGCGCTGGCTGTCCTTCTGTTTGCGCTGTGGGGGCGCGGGCTTTTGCAGCGTGGCCCCCTGGCCCATCGCCTGACCGACTGGGCCGTGATCGCCGCCGTCTGGCTTTGTCTGCGGTATACCTGGGGCAATCCCAGGCCCCAACAACTGGCCCTGGTTCTGCTGGTCCCCGCCCTGTGGCTGCTGCAAAAGGCATGGCAGAATTCCCGGGGGCATGTCTGGCTGGCCCTGCCGGTCCTGACCCTGCTGTGGGCCAACCTCCACGGAGGCAGTCTGCCCCTTTTGCTGGGCATCACCGGGCTTTACTGGTTGCTGGCACTGCTGCCGCCCTTTCAGTGGGGCTATGTCCGCCACCGGCCCGGTGGTCCTGCCCGCCGCTTTGCCCTGCTGCTGGGGCTGGAACTGCTGGCCGGGTGCTGCAACCCCTACGGGCCGGGACTGTACGGACAGTTTTTCCGGGTGAATGCCAACAGCACCCTGGCAGGAGTGAGCGAATGGCAGCCCGCCGCCTGGGATAACGCCCCCGCCTTCTTTGTGGCGCTGGGCCTGCTGGTCCTGGCCGGGCTGCTGGCCCGCCGTCCCTTTGCCCTGGAACCTCTGGCGCCCCTGCTGCTCACGGCCGGGGTGACCTTGCTCCATGTGCGGGGAGCGTTCTGGTTTGCGGTCTGCCTGGGGGTATTTCTGCTGCGGCAGCGCCCCGCGCTGCATCGTGCCGCCGACCGTCTGGCCCGGGTTCTTCGCCCGCTTTTGCGGGTGGTGACAGCCCCGGCCCTGCCTGTGGTGACGGTGGCCTGTCTGGGTCTGTGCATCCGGCTGGCCCCTGCCGCCTGGAACAATACCTTTGACCGGGTCTTTCCGCCGGAACTGGTGGCCGCCCTGGAACAGGCAGACCCACAGCGTCTGTACACCAGCTACAATGTGGGCGGCATGGCCATTCAGGCCGGGTTCTCCTCCTTTGTGGATTCCCGGGCCGAGCTGTTCACCCCTCAGATGCTCACCGATGCCCAGATCATGGCAGGCACCCGCCGGCAGTCCGCCACCTGGTCCATCAATGAGGTGCTGGACCGCTGGCAGTTTGACGCGGTCCTGCTGGCGAAGTATGACAACGAGCTGCCCGCCTCCTATTTTGCCAGGCGGACCGACTGGCAGATGGTCTATGACGGCCCCTGGTATACCTTGTTTGTTCCACAGATTTGATGTATATTTGGTCGCCCGCACGCTGTTTTCGCCCCGGATAAAGAGTATGGCCCAGGAAGGAAAAGTGAGGTATAAAATGAGGTACAGGATATGCAGAAAAAAGAAAAACTACCTGCTCCCTCAAGAGCAGGTAGTTTTGGTGACTTGTATGGGAATCTCCCGCGAGCTAAAAAACAGTCCACTGGACTGTTTTTTGCGCGCTGCGGCGCGCCGCCCTGTCACGAGCCGCGGCACCCGCATCCTGCGGCGCGGTTTCCCGCTTGCACTCTGCGGCCGCTGGCCCTGCTCCGGCTCCCTGTTTCCGCCACTGGCGGCGGTCGCCTGCGCAGCACTTCCTCGTACGGAAGCACAAAAAAGCCCTCCAGCCTGAGCTGGAGGACTTTTTGGTGACCCGTACGGGAATCGAACCCATGTTACAGCCGTGAAAGGGCCGTG
>JAHZHS010000019.1:9952-15297 GCA_019420135.1 Oscillospiraceae bacterium
GTGACACTTCGGGTATGAACCGAATGCTCTAGCCAACTGAGCTATACCGCCATAAAATTTTCTGCACCATCAAAAGGTGCTTTATTATTATATTCAAACTTGTCCCTTGTGTCAACCCCTTTTTGATGATTTTGCGGCTGTTTTTTCCGGTTTTTTCTTCCAGAATCCAAAATCCGGGGGCTTTTTTCCTGCCGCAAACAACAGAAAGGGCCGCCCACCCTTTTTCTGTGGGCGGCCCCGAGGCTTACAAAGGAACTGTCGAACTATTGCGGTTTTGATCCCCTTACAGGCCGAGGGCTGCCAGATAGGCGGCTTCCTGTGCGGCGATCTGTGCCTGATAGGCGCGGATGGAATTCAGATACGCATCGTTGCGCGCATCGGCGGCAGCCTGCAGGGCCTTACCCTGGGCGGCGACGGCGGCGTTCTGGGCCAGCTGGGCGTTGTGGGCGGCCTTGCCTGCGGCGATGATGGCGGCGGCGTCTGCGTCAGCCTTCGCCTTTGCCTGGGCGGAATATGCCTTGACGGCGTCAAGGTATGCCTGCTCCTTGGCAGCGATCTGCGCCTGGAACACCTTGATGGCGCCCATATAGGCTTCATTCTTGGCCAGCTGGGCGTTGTGAGCGGCCTGACCGGCAGCCACGATGGCATCGTTCTGTTTCAGCTGAGCGTTATGTGCGGCCTTGCCCGCGGCGATGATGGCGGCAGCGTCTGCATCGGCTTTTGCCTTTGCCTGCGTCACATATGCGCCGACGGCCTTGATGTACGCATCTTCCTTGGCGGCGATCTGTGCCTGATAGTCGGCCACTGCGGCGGCATAAGCCTTTTCACGGGCATCCGCCGCGGCCTGGACGGGGTTCTCGGCCAATACAGGGACGGCCAAGGCTGCAACAAGCCCCAACGTCAGCAGCAGCGAGATCAGTTTCTTCATACCTTGATTACCTCCTTTATTTCCGCCCCTGTGCCCGGACGGGTTCCGGGGCGCGCAGAGCGGCTTTTTCGTTTGATTGGTGTACCTCAAGTATAGTACACAATTGTGAAAATTGCAATGGTTTCTTGGTTCTTTTTGCTATATTTTTTTCACATTCTATGTATTTTTGATGGAATTTGATACACATTTTTTGAAAATTCCCGCCTTTGCCCCCTTTTTCCCGCGGGAAAAGAAAAAAACTTCCCCGCGCTGCCCTTTGCTGACAGAACACGGGGAAGTTTGCCTATTCTTTTGTGCCCGATTTACTCGGGTATCCGGGCTTTGAGGCAGGGTGTGCCTTACTCGGCGTCGTCGGGTTCGGGGTCACCGGCGCCCTCGTCGGCCTTGGCGTCCTCCGCCTCCATGCGGGCGATCTCCTCGGCGGAGAGTTCCTCCCCCTCGGTATCCTCCTCCGGCTTGGCGGTCTCGGCGCCGTTATCCCGGTCGACCCGGGCCATCATGACCAGCTTGTCGTCCTCATCCAGGCGCATGACCCGGACGCCGCTGCCGTAGCGGCTCTGGACGTTGATGTCGTCGGCGTGCATCCGGATGATGATGCCCTCCTGGCTGATGAGGATCAGGTCGTCGGTCTCATCCACGATCTTGACCGACGCCACGCCGCCGTGGGCATAGTTGCGGATGCCCTTGCCGCCGCGGCGGGTGATGCGGTAGTCGTCAATGCGGCTGCGGCGGCCCTTGCCGTTCTCGGTGACGGTGAGCATGGTGGCGCCCGGACGGCAGACGCAGACGCCCACCACGTAGTCGCCCTCGCTCAGGCGGATGGCACGCACGCCACGGCCGGTACGGCCCATGGAGCGGGCGTTGGCCTCGGTGAAGTGGATGGCCATGCCGTCGTGGGTGGCCACGATGAGCTCATCGCTGCCGCCGGTGAGGTGGCACCAGGTCAGGGCGTCGCCCTCGTTGAGGGTCAGGGCGATGAGGCCCGCCTTGCGGATGTTGCGGAACTGGGACAAAGGCGTCCGCTTGATCAGGCCCTGCCGCGTCACCATGGTGATATAGCTGTTTTCCTCGTCGATGCCGGCGGGCTGGCGCATCATGGTGGTGACCTTCTCGTCGTTCTGCAATTGCAGCAGGTTGACGATGTTGGTGCCCTTGGAGGTGCGGGCGCCTTCCGGCACCTGGTAGCCCTTGAGGCGGTAAACCCGGCCCTTGTCGGTCATGAAGAGCATATAGTCGTGGGTGGAGCCGACGAACAGTTCCTCGGTGAAGTCCTCGTCCTTGTGGCTCAGGCCCGCGATGCCCCGGCCGCCCCGGTTCTGGGCGGTGTAGGTGTCGGCGGCGGTGCGCTTGATGTAGCCCGCATGGGTCAGCGTATAGACGCACTGCTCCTCGGGGATCAGGTCCTCGATGTCCACCTCGCCGGAGACCGCCTCAATGGAGGTGCGGCGCTCGTCGCCGTACTTGTCCCGCAGGGCGATGAGCTCGTCCTTGAGGATAGCCTTGACCCGGGTGTCGTCGGCCAGGATCTCCTTGAAGTCCCGGATGCTGGCGTGCAGCTCGTCCAGTTCGGCCTCGATCTTCTTGATCTCGAGACCCGCCAACCGGCCCAGAGGGAACTTGCAGATGGCGTCGGCCTGGACATCGTCAAAGCCGAACTTCTCCATGATGGCGACCTTGGCCTCGGCCTGGCCGCCGCCGCAGTGGCGGATGGTGTAGATGACCTCGTCCACAATGTCCACGGCCCGCTTGAGACCTTCCAGGATATGGGAGCGTTCCTCCGCCTTTTTCAGGTCGTACTGGGTGCGCCGGCGGATGACCTCGTCCTGGAAGTCCACGTACTTCTGCATCATGGTCTTGAGGGACATGATCTTGGGGACGTTGTGGTCCAGAGCCAGCATGATGACGCCCACCGTGTCCTGCAGCTGGGTGTAGCGGTAGAGCTGGTTGAGCACCACCTGGGGGTTGGCGTCCTTTTTGACCTCAATGACGATGCGCATGCCCTTGCGGCTGGACTCGTCGTTCAGGTCGCTGATGCCCTCGATCTTCTTGTCCTTGACGTAGTCGGCAATGGACTCGATGAGGCGGGCCTTGTTGACCATATAGGGGATCTCGGTGACGATGATCTCAAAGCGGCCGTTTTTCTTCTCCACGATCTCGGCACGGCCCCGCAGGGTGATCTTGCCGCGGCCGGTGGCGTAGGCGGCACGGATGCCGGAACGGCCCATGATGATGCCGCCGGTGGGGAAATCGGGGCCCTTGACGTACTCCATCAGACCGGGCAGGTCGATGTCGGGGTCGTCGATGAGGGCAATGATGCCGTTGGTCACCTCCCGCAGGTTGTGGGGCGGGATGTTGGTGGCCATGCCCACGGCGATGCCCTGGCTGCCGTTGACCAGCAGGTTGGGGAAACGGCTGGGCAGGACGCTAGGTTCCTTTTTGGTCTCGTCGAAGTTGAGGGACCAGTCGATGGTCTCCTTGTCAATGTCGGTGAGCATCTCGCAGGCCATCTTGCTCATGCGGGCCTCGGTGTAACGGTAGGCAGCCGGAGGGTCGCCGTCCACAGAACCGAAGTTGCCCTGGCCGTCCACCAGGGGATACCGCAGGCTGAAGTCCTGGGCCAGGCGGACCATGGCGTCGTAGACGCTGGCGTCGCCGTGGGGGTGGAAGGAGCCCAGCACGGCACCCACGGTGTCGGCGGACTTGCGGTAGGGATGCTGGGGGTCGTTGCCCCGGATATGCATGGTGTAGAGGATGCGCCGGTGGACCGGTTTCAGGCCGTCGCGGACGTCGGGCAGGGCGCGGGAGACGATGACGGACATGGAGTAGTCCAGAAACGCCGACTCGATCTCTTCCTTGACGTCGCGGACGATGACCTTTGTGCCGGATCCCGGCACCATCACAATATTTTCTTCCATTTGTTTACCACCTTAATCGGGTTAATCACAAGAACGAACAGACACAGGGAAACAAGCCGTCACACGTCCAGATTGGCGTAGATGGCGTTCTGTTCGATAAAGCGTTTGCGGGGCTCCACCTGGTCGCCCATCAGGACGGTGAAGGCCTCGTCGGCGCGCTCGGCGTCCTCGATGGTGATCTGGACGATGACGCGGTTGTCGGGGTTCATGGTGGTCTCCCACAGCTGTTCGGGGTTCATCTCACCAAGGCCCTTGTAGCGGTTGATCTTGGCGCCGGGCATCTCGGCGGAGAGTGCCTTCATTTCGTCGTCGTTGTAGGCATACTTGACGGTCTGGCCTTTCTGCAGCTTGAACAGCGGCGGCTGGGCCACGTAGACGTAGCCGTTCTCGATCAGCGGCCGCATATAGCGGAAGAAGAAGGTCAGCATCAGGGTGCAGATGTGGCTGCCGTCCACGTCGGCATCGGCCATGATGAAGATCTTGTGATAGCGCAGTTTGGTGATGTCGAACTCGTCCCCGATGCCGGTGCCCAGGGCGGTGATGACGGGGGTAAGCTTGTCGTTGCCGTAGACGCGGTCCACCCGGGCCTTCTCCACGTTGAGCATCTTGCCCCACAGAGGCAGAATGGCCTGGATGTTGGAGTCACGGCCCTGCTTGGCGGAACCGCCTGCAGAATCGCCCTCGACGATATAGATTTCGGTCTTGCTGGGGTCCTTTTCCCGGCAGTCGGCCAGCTTGCCGGGCATGCGGCTGGTCTCGAGGGCGCTCTTGCGGCGGACGAGATCCCGGGCCTTCTTGGCGGCGGCGCGGGCGCGGGCCGCCTGGGTGGCCTTCTCAAACACCGTCTTGGCCACGGCGGGGTTTTCCTCAAAGTATTCGGTCAGCTTGGAGTAGACCATCTGGCTGACCAGCGTCTTGATATAGGTGTTGCCCAGCTTGGCCTTGGTCTGGCCCTCAAACTGCGCCTCCTGCAATTTGACGCTGATGACGGCGGTGAGGCCCTCGCGGACGTCGGTGCCGGAAAGGTTTTCGTCCTTGTCCTTCAGATAGCCCTTGGCCCGGCCGAACTCGTTGAACACACGGGTCAGGGCGGTCTTGAAGCCCTCCTCGTGGGTGCCGCCCTCGGGGGTGTGGACGTTGTTGGCAAAGCTCAGGATCAGCTCATTGAAGCTGTCGTTGTACTGCAGGGCCACCTCGGCAATGGCGCCGTTGGCCTCCCCCTTGATATAGATGACCTGGGGATGGAGTACCGTCATGTCCCGCTTTTCGTGCAGGTACTGCACAAAACTGCGGATGCCGCCCTCATAGCACATGCTCTCGCGGCGGGGTTCGGGGTTTTCCTCGGTGGTGCGCTCATCGGTGAGGGTGATGCGCACGCCGGCATTGAGGAAGGATTCCTCCCGCAGACGCTTGAGCAGGGTGTCGTAGTCATAGACGGTGGTCTCGGTGAACATGAGGGGGGCGGGCTTGAAGGTGACGGTGGTGCCGGTGGAGGTGGCGGT
>JAHZHS010000019.1:15330-19667 GCA_019420135.1 Oscillospiraceae bacterium
CTTGTAGCCGGAATCCTCGCCGCCGAACTTGCCGCCGGCGTGCAGCACGGTGTAGACGACGGTCACGGCGGGGATGCCCATCTTGGGCTGGATGTCCACGGGGATGCCGCGGCCGTTGTCGCTGACTTCGATGATGTCGCCCTTCTTGATGGTGACCTCGATGTGGGTGCAGTATCCGGCCAGAGCCTCGTCGATGGAGTTGTCCACGATCTCATAGACCAGATGGTGCAGGCCACGGGGGCCGGTGGAACCGATATACATGCCCGGGCGCTTGCGCACCGCCTCCAGGCCCTCCAGGACCTGGATCTGGGCACCGCTGTACTCGTGATCGGTCACGGTCTCGCGGTTGGTTTCGGTAATGATCTCTTTTGCCATTTGGCTGCCATCCTTCCCTTCAAAAAAAACCTGTTTTCCCTGGTTCTGCGCGTTGTTCGGTGTGATTCGCGCCTCTGCCGCGGAAAATCCCATGGTTTTCCGCGCTTCCCTCTATTCTGGTTGGAAAAGGCCCTGTTTGCGGGCCTGGTTGTCTCTTCTTTCCTGTCCTCACTTCACCGAGAAATGCTCCGCCCGGCCCTTCAGCGCCGCGGTGGACAGCTGGGACACATAGACGGTGTCGATGGGGAAATCGGTGACGATAAAGCTTTTGGGCAGGTCGTCGGACAGGTCGACGACGGCCCCCTCCTTCTCGGCCCGGGCGAGAAATTCATGGGTGATCCGCCCCGGCGAGGTGGTGTCCAGGTCAAAGATACCGATGATGTCCCGGGTATTCAGGATAAAATCCCGGCCTGCGTGGAGATACATGCTTATGCTCCCTCCCTGTGGGAATCCGGCTGCTGTGCGGGCGCCGGGACTGCCGACCCGTCAAAGGGGGTCTCGGAGGTTTTGCCCCCCTGGACAAAGACCAGCTTGCCGTTGGTACGGGCAAAGGCGGCGGAGTCGCAGGTGGTGACAAAGGTCTGCTTGTCCTCGATGCGGGTCAATAGATAGGCCTGGCGGCTGTCGTCCAGCTCGCTGAGCACATCGTCCAGAAGCATCACCGGATGCTCCCCCAAGATCTCCCCCGCCACGCTGGCCTCGGCCAGTTTCAGGCTCAAAACCGCGCTGCGCTGCTGGCCCTGGCTGCCGTAGATCCGCCCGGGCTGGCCGTCAATGTCGATCTCGATATCCTCCCGGTGGGGGCCCGCCAGGCAGAACCCCGCCCGGAGCTCGGCGTTTCGCACCTCGTTCAGTTTCCTTGCCAGAGCGGCGGCGTCGGGCTCACAGCTGGGCTGGTAGCGCACGGTGAGCGTCTCCGCCCCGCTGGAAATGTCCCGGTAGTTCTGAGCCGCCGCGGGGGCCAGCCGTTCCAGGTAGGCCGCCCGCCGCGCCATCAGGTCGGCGCCGCAGCGGGACAGGGCCTCGTTGAAGGTGTCCAGCATCATCCCCGCCCCCGGGGTGATATCGTAGGCCTTGAGCAGGGCGTTTTTCTGGGCCACGGTCCGGGCATAGCGGCGCAGGGCTGTCAGATACCCGGGGTACAGCTGGCACAGCGCCGCGTCCAGAAACCGCCGCCGGCCTTCCGGCCCGCCCTTGACGAGACTCAGGTGATTGGGGTCGAACACCACGGCGGTGAAAGTCCCCGCCACGCTGGCCGCCCGGCCCCGGTCCACCCCGTTCAGGCGGGCAGTGCGGCCGGGGCGCTTGGTGTCCCGGCCGCCTACGGTGAGGCGCAGGGTCTGGTCCCGGTCCCCCGCCGTGAACGCCGCCTCCAGCACCGCAAAAGGCGCCCCGCGGCGGATGAGCTCGGCATCCTTGGAGCCCCGGAAGCTCTTGCCCCCGGTGAGCAGCCAGATGCTCTCCAAAAGATTTGTCTTGCCCTGGCCGTTGGGCCCGCAGATCACCGTCAACACGGGCGACGGCGTCAGTTCCGCCGATTCCAGATTGCGAAAGTTCTCTACTTTCAGGCTGTTCAGGCGCATCAGCGGCCCTCCGCGACCCGCAGGCTGCGGCCGTCCAGCGTCACCACGTCCCCGGGCACGCATTTTTTGCCCCGCATGGTGCACACTTCCCCGTTCAGGGCAACATCCCCGCCCTGGATGCGCTCCTTGGCCTCGCCGCCGGTCTCGCACCAGCCGCAGAACTTGAGCAGCGCTTCCAGCTTGATGAAATCGGTGTGGATGCGCACCGTCTCAATGGAAGTATTGGAAATATTTTCCTTGCCAGTATTTTCCATGATAACCAGCACCCCCGATCACTCGTTCTTGAAGCGGACGGGCAGCACCAGATAGATAAAGTCCTTGCCCTCCACCGGCAGCATCTTGACGGGGCTCAGGGGGCCGTTGATCTCCAGCACCACCTGCTCGGAGCGGGAGTTGCGCAGGGCTTCCAGCATATAGCGGTTGTTGAAGCCGATCTCCACGCTGTCGCCCTCCATCTTTTCGGGCGGGAACTCGTCCACCACCTTGCCCAGGGCAGTCTGACAGCGCACCGTGATTTTATCGGGGGCAAAGCTGATGCGCAGGGGGTTTTTCAGCCGCTCGGTGATGATGAGGGAGGCACGCTCAATGGTATTGATGAACTGCTTGCACTCCACCGTCACCCGGGTACGGCAGCCGTCGGGGATGACGCTCTTGTAATTGAGGAACTCGCCCTCGATCAGGCGGCTCATGATGGTGTAGCCGTTGGTCGTAAAGACGACATACCGACGGTTTGCGTCGATCTTGATGTCGTCGTCCCCGCTGCCCATGATTTTCAAAAGTTCCTGCAGGGTTTTTGCGGGGATGATGATGCGGATATCGCGGGTGCACTCCACGTCCCGCTGGATGATGGCCAGACGGTAGCCGTCCAGGGCCACGATGGTCAGGCTGCCCGGCTCAATGACGAAGAGCTCGCCGGTGTGGGCGGGCTTTTTGTCGTCCTGGGACACCGCGTAGATGGTTTTCTCGATCATTTCGCGCAGCATCGAGCATTTTACCGTCATGGTATTCTCGGCGCCGGGGTTGGGGAGGGTGGGATACTCCCCGGCCATCATGGCGGGGATCTCAAATTCGGCCACGCCGCCCCGGATGGTGGCGGTGCCGTTGTCGTCCAGCTCCACATGGACATCCCCTGCGGGCATGCGGCTGACCATGCTGCCGAAGAGCTTGGCGTCCAGAACCATCTCGCCGGGGACCAGAACGTTGCACTCAATGGTGGTAGTGATTCCCATTTCCATGTCGTAGCCGGTGAGGGTCAGAGAAAAACCCTCCGCCTTGAGGAGGATGCCCTCCAAAACGGGGATGGCCGCGCGGTTGGTGATGGCGCGGGAGACGCCCTCAATGGCGGAGGTGAGAAGAGTCTTTTCGCATTCAAATTTCATAAGCTTGTCTGCTCCTGTCGTTTGCTGCCCGACTGCCCTAAAAAGGGCAGCCGTCTGGTTTCATAGAAAGGAACGCCCGTTTTATCGGCTTGCGCCTTCTGTTGAGAAGTTGTTTTTCATTTTGGAAGAAACTTTCAAAACAGATGCAGAAAACAGAGACGTTGATAGTAGTAGTAGTAGGGACCGTGGAATCTGTGGAAAAGTCCGGCAAAGCCTGTCACGGTGCGGAAAAACGGGCACGGATCCGTTTTTGACAATTTGTGGGGAAAATGTTGAAAGGGTTAAAAATCCGGACTTTCAACTCGGATTGTGGAAAACGAATGTTAATTGTTGAAAAATCGGTTGAAACTGTTGATACTTTTCAACAGCCCTTTTCCGACCCGGGTCTTTGGCCCGAAAACACCCTGTTTTCCTGCGAAGGACGGCATTTTTTGGATGTTTGTCCGTCAGGTGCGGACATTCTTGATGATGTCGTCCACCGTCTCCTTGATGTGGCGGTCCCGCTGAATGTTTTCCTCCATGGTCTTGAGGCTGTACACCACGGTGGAATGGTCCCGCTGGAATTCCGAGCCGATGGCCTCCATGCTCATGCCGGTGATCTCCCGGATGATGTACATGGCCATCTGGCGGGCGGTGCTCACATTGGCGTTGCGCTTTTTGCCCCGGATGTCGGCGGGCAGCACGTTGTAGGTGCGGGCCACCTCGTTGATGATCTTCTCAATGGTCACCGGGATGGGCTGGGTGTCGTTGAGGGTATCCTTGATGGCGGTCATGGTCACGCCGATGCAGGGGGCGATGCCCTCCAGCATATAGTAGGCGTTGAGCTTTTTCACCGCGCCCTCCAGCTGACGGATGTTCTGCTTGAGGTGGTTGGCGATGTACTCGGCCACGTCGTCGGGCAGGTCCAGGTTGAGCAGTTCCGCCTTGCGCTTGACGATGGCCACACGGGTCTCGAAATCCGGCGGCTGGATGTCGGCGGTCAGGCCCCACTCAAACCGGG
>JAHZHS010000190.1 GCA_019420135.1 Oscillospiraceae bacterium
GGCCCTACACGATTTCCAGTCGTGCGCCTTAGACCAGCTCAGCCATCTTTCCATAGGCAGCTCAGCGTCTAGCGCCAAACTTCGTATTGTATTATAGCAAGACTTCTGTTATCTGTCAATAGCTTTTTTGCAAAAAGCATCATTTTTTGAAAAAACTTTGTTACCGGGTTCAGAGCGTCACAACGGGCCATCCCAGAAGCCGGGCGGCACTGTGGTCGTGGGTGACCAGCAAGGCATCCCGCCCTGCCGTCAGCCGGACTACCGCGGCGGCGGCATCCCCCACCAGGGCATCGTCCATGCCGGTAAAGGGTTCATCCATCAGCAGGATGTCCGTCTGGCGGCAGAGCAGCGCCCGCAGCAAGGCGGCACGGCGCTTCTGTCCACCCGAGAGTTTGCCGACCGGCTGTGCCAGATCCGCCTGGGAAAAGCCCAGAGTCCTGAGTTCCTGTTCTGCTTGCGGTATCGTCACGCCCCGCCCGGTCAGGCAGATATTGCCCGCCGCCGTGAGTTGCGGGCAGAGACGGTCCTCCTGAAAGACTGCCGCCAGCCCCCGGCCCGAGAGACCCTCGATACGGCCGGAATCCGGCTGTTCCACCCCCATGAGGATGCGCAGCAGGGTGGTCTTGCCCCGGCCGGAGGGCCCCATCAGTACCACAGGGCCGTTCACTTCCAGATCGAGGCTCTCCAGCACCTTCTTCTCCCCGAAGGATTTTGAGAGACCGATTACGCGGATCATGCGCTCACCTCCCCGCAAAGGCGCCGTTTGAGGCAGCTCAGAAGCCACGCCGCCACCGCTGAAAGAAAGGCGGACAGCAAGATGATGACCAGTGTCCAGGCAAAAACGTCCGGTGTGGTCAGCGTGATCTTGGCGCGGTAGAGGGCATCGCCCACCGAGTGATCGGGCAAGCCGATGACCTCGGCCGAGACGCCGCTCTTCCAGCACATGCCCATGGCGGCGGCACAGCTTTCACTGAAAGAGGGAAACACGCCCGGCAGCCAGATATAGCGCAGCCTGCGGGACAGCGGCAGCCGGTAGACCTTTGCCATCTCCAGCAGCTGGCGGTCGGTATCGGCAATGCCACCCGCCACACCGGCGTATACCACCGGCAGCACATGGGTAAAGCTGACCACAACCGAAAGGTTGGCGCTGCGCACCCACAGCAGGGCCAGAATAACAAAGCTGGCCACCGGCATAGCCCGGATGATCTGCATGAGAGGCGAAAACAGAATTCCCACCGCAGGCCATCTTGCCCCGGCCGCCGCCAGCGCCGTACCGCATACCACCGCCAGCACAAAACCTGCCAGGATGCGCAGCGAGCTGAAGGCGATCCGGTACCAGAACTCTGCCGTCGGCAAAAGACGAGCCAGCGCCTGCAGTGTGCCCACCGGGGTTGTCAGAAAGAGTCCTCCGTGGCCCAGTGCCATCGCTACGAGCTGCCAGACAATCACCCAAAACGCCAAGGCGCCTGCCTTTTGCAGCAGGCGCCTCTGACGAAAAGCCTCCGGCTTCAGCATCGCAAGAGAAGGCATCGTCCGGCTTCTGGCCGCCCACACTGGACGGATCGGCGTCGTACAGCACCTGGAAGTAGTTGGTCAGGTCGGTCTTCATCTCGCTGCCGGTCTCAAACACGATGTTGCACTCGGGCAGTGCCTTCTGAGCCAGGGCAGCCTTGGCGACAATGCCATACTCCTCGCACAGGGCGGCAGTGCCCTCCAAATCAGTGTTGGCCGCCTCCACGCTGGCGGCATAGCCCTCCATGAAGGTTTCAAAGGTGGCAGGGTCCCGCTCGATGGCATCCTTGCGGACAACCAAAACGCCGGTGACCAGCTTGCTGCCTGCAACAGCCTCCCACTCGGTGTTCATGTCCAGCGCGACGCGCAGGCCTTCCACCTGGGACAGTGCGCTGGTAACAAAGGGCTGGGGCAGCATGGCAATGGTGCCGCGGCCCGCCTGGAGCTGGGACAATGCCTCGGTGGCCTCGTTGAAATACTCGATGGTCACGTCGGTGTCGGGATTGAGACCGTTCTGCTCCAGCACGTAGCGCAGAACATACTCCGGCGTGGTGCCCTTGCCGGTGGTCAGGATGGTCTGGCCCTTCAGGTCGGCCACCGACTGCACGGTATCCCCCTGCTCCAGAATGTACAGCACGCCCAGGGTGTTGATGCAGGCCACCTGCACCGCGCCCTCGGTGCGCTGGTAGAGGGTCGCCGCCAGGTTGGCGGGCACGGCCGCGGCATCAATGTCGCCCTTGACCAGCAGGGGTACGATCTCATCGGCTGCACCGTACATGGTGAAGTCATACTCACCGGTACCCTCGCTGTCCGAGATTAGGTTGCAGAGACCCATGGTGGTGGGGCCCTTCAGCCCGGCAACGCGCAGCGCGGCTGCCGAGGAAGTCTCCGGGGTTTCCTCCGCCGGGGCTGCCGTTTCAGCAGGAGTTGCCTCGGGGGTGGCAGCGGTGCTGCTGCTCTGGGAAGAATCGGAAGCATTGCACGCCGCCAGGACAACGCACATTGCCAGTGCCGTGAAACCGGCTGCCAAACGTTTGAGTATCATTGCTAAAACTCCTCCTTCTGTGCCGCGGCAGGCGCAGGTTCGCCGCCGCCCCGGGTTTCCCGGGTACACCGCGAAAACGCGGCGGCAGGACGGCCCAAGACCGCCCTGCTTGAATTCACGCTGTTACTATACTATAATGAGATCAAAATTTCCGTTGCCGGCGCAACATGACGGCAGCGAAGAAGAGGAGGACAATCTTTGGATCTGCGTCCTTACTACGATACACTGCGGGCCACATCGCTCTTGCAGAACATGCGGGACGATGAACTCGACAACATGATGCAGTGTTTCCGCCCACGGGTTCGCCGGTATCAGAAGGGGGAATTCCTGCTGCTGGCCGGGTATGAAAACCACGAGGTCGGCATTGTTCTGGAAGGCTCCATCACCGCCTTCAAAAACACCCCCGACGGCGCCAGCGTGGCCATCACCCACATGGGCCCCGCCGGGCTGTTCGGCGACGTGCTGTCCGGGTCCAGCCTGCGCAGTCCGGTCAGTGTCATGGCAGAGACCGATTGTCTGGCCGCCTATCTGCCCTACCAGAAGATCATTCATCCCTGCTCCCATCTGCACGAGTCCCACTATCAGCTATTGCAAAATCTGGTCACCACCATCAGCAACAAATACTTTGCCCTGGACCGCCGGGTGGAACTTCTGATCTGCAAAAGCCTGCGGGCCCGTATCTGCATCTGGCTTTTGGACGAGGCGGAACGGGCAGGAAGCAACACCTTCTCGGTCTCGCTGACCCGTGCAGGGCTGGCGGAATATCTCAACTGCGACCGCAGCGCCCTCAGCCGGGAACTGGGCCGCATGCAGCAAGAAGGTTTACTGGAAACCTATCGCGGCAGTTTCAAGATTCTCGACACCGACCGCCTGCGGGCACAATATCAGGAAGGGAAGGTCAGCCACCAATGAGTTTTCGCAAACAGCAGCCCGTCTTGTATATCGTCATTCCCTGCTACAACGAACAGGAAGTTCTGCCCATCACGGCCCCGCAGTTTCTAAAGAAGATCGAGCAACTGGCTGCAGCCGGCAGCATCAGCCCGGACAGCCGTATCCTGTTTGTCAATGACGGCTCCAAGGACAAAACCTGGGAGATCATCTGCAATCTCGCCAAAAGCAATCCCCACTATCTTGGCATCAGCCAGAGCCGCAACCGCGGCCACCAGAACGCAGTACTGGCCGGGCTGATGGAGGCCCGGGAACATTGCGATATCACCATCTCCATCGACTGCGACGGCCAGGACGACATCAACGCCATGGACAAGATGGTGGAGGCCTACCACGATGGCTGTGAGGTGGTGTACGGTGTGCGCAGCAGCCGTGCCACCGACACCTTCTTCAAGCGGTTCACCGCCGAGAGCTTTTACAAGCTGCTCAACGCCATGGGCGCCGAGGTGGTGTTCAACCATGCGGATTACCGCCTGATGAGTGCCCGCGTTCTCAAGGAATTTGCCAACTTCAAGGAGGTCAACCTCTTTTTGCGGGGCATGGTGCCCCTGGTGGGATTCAAGAGCACCAGCGTCGCCTA
>JAHZHS010000191.1:0-3051 GCA_019420135.1 Oscillospiraceae bacterium
TCTCCTCCAGGATATCCAGAACCCGGTTGCCGGCGGCGAAGGTGTTCTGCAGCGTGCTGCCCAGATTTGCCAGGGCGATCACCGGTCCGAAGGAGGAGAACAATGCCACCGTGGGTATCAGCACGCCGTCAAATCCAACCATGCCCATTGCGTACAGAAGGCCGCTGGCCAGCAGCATCAACAGATCAAAGGCCAGCACCGCCGTGCTGGTCGCCGCCTGATTGCGGCCGGCGGTGTGCTTCATGCGGGCTTCATCGACAGCAAGGCTTTTTGTACGGCGGGTCATCTCTTCCAGCCGTGCCGGGCCCTGACCATACTGAAGCGTCTCAGGCAATCCCCGCAGGCTGTCCAGCACAAAACTGCTCAGTTCCCCCGCGCCCTTGCGAAAACGCAGTCCATCCTCCCCGCTGCGCTTGGATGTTACCACCGGGATAGCCACCCCTACCGTCAGATAGGCAGCTAGGGCCAGCACCCCCAGGATGGGATGCCAGCTGCCGATAAACAGGCACAGAATCCCCGAAAAGAGCAGCGCAATGGCCGCAGGAGAGATGGTGTGGGCGTAAAATACCTCCAGCAGCTCAATGTCCGAGGTAATGACCGAGATGAGATTTCCCCGGTCCCGTCCCTCCAGTTTTGCGGGGCACAGACGGCGCAGGGCCCGGAATACCTTATCCCGAAGGAGCGCCAGCAGTTTGAAGGCGATATAATGATTGCAGGCCTGCTCGGCGTAACGCAGGACGCCCCGCATCAAGGCAAACACCGCCACACCGGCAAAGACCATCCGCACCGTGACGGGCTGGGGAATTCCCAAGGCATCCAGCACACCGTAAGCGCCGAACACCGTGATGAACGTGGCGCACAGATGGCCCACCAGTCCCATCAGAATTGCCTGAAGCATATACCCGGTCAGCGGCCCCACCAAACCAATCAGTCTGGCCATGACCGTAAATCCGCTGCGCTGTTTCATGCGCTCACCTCCTCGGTATAATTTTCCAGTGTCTTCTGCCCCGCCCAGAGGCGGGCATACACACCTTCCCGTGCCAGTAACTCGGCGTGGGTGCCCGCCTCCGCCACGGTGCCTTTGTCCAGCAGATAGATGCGATCAGCTTTCTCCACGTTTGCCAGGCGATGGGAAATCAGGATGACCGTCCGGGTCTTTGCCAGGCGGAAGATCTCTGCCATGATGTCGTTCTCGCTCTCCACTTCAACGTTGGAGGTTGCCTCGTCAAACAGGTAGACCGGACCGTCCTGGGCCAGGGCCCGGGCGATGCCGATGCGCTGACGCTGGCCGCCCGACAGATTGGATGCCCGCTCCAAAAGCGGCGTGTCCAGTCCCTGTTCCGCACGCAGGAAATCTGCCAGCTTGACCCGTTCCAGCACCTGCCACAGAAGTTCATCACCAGCATGAGGATTGCCCATGCACAGGTTGTCCCGCACCGTGCCTTTGAACAGATAGCTCTGGTGGCCCACATAGGTGATATGGTTCATGAGGCATTTCTCCGAAATATCGGCAAGGTCAACACCTCCGATGGTGATCTGTCCGGTATAGCCGGTGTTTCTTCCCATAAGCAGCGATGCCACGGTGGATTTGCCGCAGCCGCTCTCCCCCACCAGGGCGGTCAGGCTGCCCGACGCAAAGTGCAGATTGACCCCGTGCAGGATTTCCCTGCCGGGTTCATAGCTGAAGTGTACCCCGGCGCAGAGAATTTCTCCCTCCCGGGGAATGGAGCCGACAGGGCGGGCGGCGGGCTCGGGAAGGTCCAGCAGATGAAAGATCTTATCTGATGCCGCCATGCCGTTCATGGCGATGTGAAAAAAGGAGCCCAGCAGCCGCATGGGGATGAAAAACTCCGCCGCCAGCAGAATGATGAGCAGAGCTCCCGCCAGGGTGACCTGTCCTTGCTGCAGCTGGGATACGGCCAGGACAACGCCCAGCGCCGCGCCGCCATATGCCACCAGATCCATGATGGTGATGGAGTTGAGCTGCATGGTCAGCACCTTCATGGTGATGCGGCGGAATTGCTCAGCCTGCTCGTTCATCTCCTGATTTTTGAGGCCGTCGGCCTGGTAGATCTTGAGGGTGGTGAGACCCTGGAGGTTTTCCAGAAAGGTATCCCCCATTGCCGTGTACTGCCCCCAGTAACGGGACAGCAGCTTTTTCGCCCAGGTCTGCACGGCCGCAATGGCAATGGGAATGAGCGGAACGCAGATCAGCAAAACCACCGCCGCCGGAACACTGACAAAGCAGAGCACGGCAAACAGAGTGACCGGCGCCAACATACTGTAAAAAAACTGGGGCAGATAGGCACCGAAGTAAGTTTCCAGTTGATCGACTCCCTCCACGGCCACCTGCACAATCTCGGAGGTGGATACCTGCCGGTTATAGCCCGGGCCCAACCGCAGCAATTTCTCATAGATCTGCTGCCGCAGCATCTGTTTCACCGCCCGGGAGGACAGATAGCTCATCCGGCTGGCCCCTACCGTGCAAAAATACCGCACCGCAAGGGCTACCACCGCCGTGACCGCTGTGACAGCCACATCCGTCCCGGTCTGTGCCCGGGCAAACAGGGCCGCCAGCAGCCGGGTCACCGCCGCCATCATGGCAATATTTGCAGCCAGTGCGCACCACTGCAGCGCCACATTGCCCGCAATGTACTTTTTGCTGTCGGGAACTGTGCCGACCAGCCGTTTATTGATCATCATGTGTCTGTCTCCTGTCTCTGTATCCGCTTGCCGCTTTGCTCCTGCGGGTTCCGGCAAGGGGTGCCGGAAGCCGTGTGCAACAAGAATTAGCATATTGCAACCAGCAGTCAAAAAAGCAGCAAGTGCAGTTAGCACTTGCTAAGCAGTTTTCTATTATACCGTCGGGATGCCTGGCTGTCAATGCGGGCGGGAAAACAAATTTTTCTTCTTTCCGGGGTGGGCGAAACTATGCGCCCTGGCCGAATGCCCGGCTTTTCCGAGGTTGGGAGGTCCGGCAAGGCGGGGAAATCCAGTTCAAATACTGCGCACCCTGCACAAAGCAAGGATTTCTGTTTTATAAAGCATGCA
>JAHZHS010000191.1:3061-4039 GCA_019420135.1 Oscillospiraceae bacterium
ATGCACAAAATCTGAAAAAGGACCTGTTTTTATTCTTGACACTGCCTGTGAAACCTGCTAGACTTTATCCCATCAAGCAAACATGCGTTGACGGGGAGAAAGCGTTCCCAGTTCCAGCTGTAGAGAGCCGCCGGGTGGTGTAAGGCGGTGCGGACAGGTTCGCGTCACTGGCCCCTGAGCATCCGTACTGAGCATCGTTTCCGGTGTTAGGCGCGGACGGAACCTGTCCGTTATCATGCAGGCGCGATTCGCTTCCCTACCGGGATGGCTGATCGTACAGAGAGGCTGTCGGAATCTACCGTCAGCAATGAGAGTGGTACCGCGGGTACGGCAATTTGATTTGTTTCCCGTCTCTCAAAGGCAATTGCCTTTGAGGGACGGTTTTTTTATTGCCTCCCTCCAAAGGCCCGACACCGCACCATGCGGTTCAGCAAGAAGGAGGCTGTTTACTCATGATGGACGCAAGCAAATACCACGTTGGTTACTACCCCCCGCCGGTGGAGCCTGGCCACGTCTACGAGTGGACCAAAAAAGATCACATTGAAAAGGCTCCCGCCTGGTGTAGCGTTGACCTGCGCGACGGTAACCAGAGTCTGATTGTTCCCATGAGCCTGGAGGAGAAGCTGGAATTCTATGACATGCTCATCAAGATCGGCTTCAAGGAGATTGAGGTGGGCTTCCCCGCCGCCAGTGAGACCGAGTATGAGTTTCTCCGCAAGCTCATCGACGAAAAGCGCATCCCCGACGATGTGACGGTGCAGGTGCTCACCCAGTGCCGCGACCACATCATCCGCAAGACCTTTGAGGCGGTGCAGGGCGCCCCCCGGGCGGTCATCCACTTCTACAACTCCACCAGCGTGGCCCAGCGGGAGCAGGTTTTCAAAAAGTCCAAGGAAGAGATCAAGCAGATCGCCGTGGACGGCGCCAAGCTGGTCAAGCAGCTCAGCGAGGAATACGAGGGCAATTTCCTGTTTGAGT
>JAHZHS010000192.1 GCA_019420135.1 Oscillospiraceae bacterium
CCTTCACCAAAAATTGTCCGGTGCTCCAGATTCCCAAGGCCAACGGAGGCAACGGCAATTTCAGCGATCTGCTCATCAACGGCAAGGACAGCGAGGCTGCCCGGCACATCGACAACAACAGTCTGGTCAATGCCGCCAACTTCGGGGACAAGCTCTTTGACCTGGAGGCGGATCCCCACGAGGAGCAGGAATTGACGGATTCCGCCCTGGAGGCCAGAATGGCCAACCTGCTGGTCCGGGCCATGGAAGAAAACGACAGCCCCGCTGAGCAGTTCCAGCGTCTGGGGCTTCCCCGCGGGCGTGCCATTACGCCGGAGGACATTCAGTCGCTGCATTGCCGGGAGGATGCCGGATCTCAGCCGGAGATCCTGACAGACCGCGCCTGGACCAAAGGCGGCGTCAACACCTACCGTGCCCTGATGCGCTTCTTCCCCGTGGATCAGCGCCCCGCCGCCGCAAAGACCCTGTCCGACGCGGTGGCCGCGGAATATCCCGACGGCGAAATCGACTCCAAAGCGATTCTGAATCAGCTGGACAAGGTCGTTCCCCAGGAATACCTGGCCATGATCTATTATTTTGTGGATCTGGCCGGGCGCACCCGGTAACTGAAGAGGGGAGTTTCCCGTGAGATTCCCCTCTTTCCGGCGCAAGGCCCGGTTTCTCACCCGGCTTACCGCACATTACCACCGCACAGCAAACGCCCCGCATCAGACCGGAAAAGCTTTCCGGCCCGATGCGGGGCTCTTTTCTATGAAATCTATGGAAGATTCATGCGGGATTGTCTGCCTGTGGAGTTTTCGTCAGGGCTCCTCACACCTGAACCGGCAGACCGTTGACGCTCATGTTTTCTGCCGGGATCAGCAGATATTTGCGGCCGTTGATCTCGGTGGTCGCCGGCACTCTGCTGCGCTCCGGATCCACCGTGATCTTGGCTTCCTCGGTCTCCAGCTCAAACCTGCCTACATTCATCAGGTTGACGGGGTTCAGCGCTGCACTGCCAAAATGCTCGGCAAACTGTGCGGCAAAAGCCTGAACCTGCTCTTCCGGCACCTGGCAATCCTGCAGGACGGCGCTCACATCCGCCGCCGTTACGGTGAGAGGTTCCTCTTCCCGGCTCTCTTTGTGTTCCTCCACCTTGTCCCGCATCCATTCGTGGAGAGACTGGGCCACCTGCAGGGTACAGCCCTCTCCCAGGCTTTCGGACAGAACTCTCTCGAAGGTCTCCCGCTGCTCGGCTGCCGACATGGGGGCCTCGGTGTGGAAAACGCCGTCGATGAACTCCTGATGAAGCTGGTCCGGCTTGCGGGTGTAGAACAGCGCGTTGTAGATATTGGCGGCGCGGTCGTCGAAAGCCGGGAACAGGAATCCCAGATCCGGCTGTCCCACCGTCTGGTTGGTGCCGTAGCTGTGGAACTCGTTCTGGGCGGAATAGAAGCCCAGAGCCGACTTACCCTCCTTGACGGGGCAGACGCAGCAGACCACATAGTGGAACATGGTGTCGGACAACTGATCGAAGGTCAGGCCGTCCTTGGCCTTGAAGGGCACGTCGTAGGCGTCATGGGCCAGGAGCACCAGATAGTTGCTGTTATCCATGTCCAGGGATTCGATGACCTTGTCATAGAAAGCCTGGCGCACCGCCGGGTCTTTCAGCTCGGTCTCCCGCAGATTCATGAGCAGCTTGTGTTCCTCACTGTCCACCACCTGCTGGGTGGAAAAGACGATGTCGATCAGGTTCTTGCCCAGAGTGCCGGACATTGCCTTTTTGAGGAAGCCCAGGTACTTTTCGGCCTCCTCCGGAGGCATGGTGGCCAGGGACTCATCCAGGTAAGCGATGATTTCCTTTTTGGTATTGACATAGCAGCCGTAAATATGGCCGATGGAATTCTTGTCCGGGTTGAACCGGCGGCGCAGTTCACTGATTTCTTTTTTATTCATGACGATACCTCGATCCAGTATAAAATGAATACAACGTTGGAAATCAAGTATACCACATTCCGGGCTGTCTGTCAGGGGATCATCATGAGGCAGAAAATGCCAGCCGAAACGCAAAACAATCCTTTCTCCGCGGAAAATTGAGCTGTTTTTCTATTTTTATTTTTTACCGGGCGGCCTCCACCAGCCGTTTGGTATATTCCGTCTGAGGGGACCGGAGGATCTGTTCCGTGGGGCCCTCCTCCACGATTTTTCCTGCCTGCATCACCAGTACGCGGTCACAGAAGCTCTGCACCAGGGCAAGGTTATGGCAGATGAACAAGAGGGACAGCTGTTGTTCCCGTCTCAGCGTGTTCAGCAATTCCATGATCTGATGCTGCACCGTCACATCCAGGGAACTGGTTGCCTCGTCGCAGAGTAAAAGCGTCGGCCGGATGGCCAGTGCCCGGGCGATGGCCGCCCGCTGGCATTCGCCTCCACTGACCTCATGGGGATAGCGCTTTGCATATTCCGGGGCGAGGCCGCACTGCTCCAGGAGCTGCGCCGTGCGGTCCTTTCGCTCGCTTTTGTGAACGCCCTCGTTGCAGAGGCTTTCTCCAATACTGTATCCGATGGTCTTCCGCGGGTCAAAGGAGCCCGCCGGGGACTGAAACACCATCTGCATCCGGCGGTATATCCGCCGCAACGCTTTTCCCCTGGCCCGGGTGATATCCTCCCCACAGAAAGAAATGGTGCCGGAGGTTGGCTCTGTCAGCCGGGTGACCAGTCTGGCCAGAGTGCTTTTGCCGCAGCCGGATTCCCCCACCAGCCCCAGGGTCTCCCCTTCCTCCATCTGAAAGCTGACATGGTCAACGGCAACTTCCATACCGTTGTCTGTTCCGGGGAACATTTTGGTCAGTCCTTCTGTCCTCAGCAATGCGCCCATCTTTCACCTCCTTTACAGTCTGGGCACGGCCGCCAGCAGCTGCCGGGTATACGGATCCTGCGGTTGCAGCAACACCCGCTTTGCCGGTCCGTACTCCATGACCCATCCACCTTTCAGCACCAGAACAGTATCCGCCATGGCCGATACCACACCGATGTCGTGGGTGACCAGGAGGATGGCGGTGTGAAACATCTGACGCAGATGCAGCAGTTCCCCGATCACCTGTTTCTGGGCTGGCACATCCAGCGCGCTGGTGGGCTCATCCGCCAGCAGCACCAGCGGTTCCATCAGCATGGCAGCGGCGATCCCCACCCGCTGGTTCATTCCGCCGGACAATTCAAAGGGATAGCTGTTCCAGATGCGGCTGCTGTCTGGGAGATGCAGCTTTTCAAACAGCACCATCGCCTTTTCTCTGGCTTGTTCTTTGGTGATCTTTCTGTGAGCCGCCATGCTCTCGTAAATCTGCTCCCCAATGGTTCGGATGGGGCAAAAGGACGCACCCGCATCCTGAAAGATCATTCCTATTTGGCTGCCGCAGATGGTGCGCAGTTCCCGGTCCGACAGATCCGGCAGGTTCCTGCCCCGGAACCAGATGTCGCCCCTGGTCACCAGCCCGCTGCCTCCCAAAAGCCCCATGGTCGCTTTCAGCAGGGTACTCTTTCCGCTGCCCGATTCCCCCACGATGCCCAGGATTTCCCCGGCATGCAGGGAAAAACTCACATCGTGGGTCACTGCCAGCCCTGAAAAGCTGACCTCCACCGAATCATAGGTCAGGAGGGCGTTTGCCTCGCCTTTTTCCTGTCTCTGTGCTGTTTTCATACGGCAGGGCGCAGCTCTGAGGTAATGACATAAAAATCGCTGGGATGGGCGGTCAGCCCCACTGCCTCCGACCGGGAAATCAAGCTCATTTTCAGGTGGGAGCAGAAAACGAACGCATTGTCATCCAGAATGGTCTGCTGCATTTTCACAGCCAGTTCGGCCCGGCGTTCTGTGTCAAAGGTGTTGTCCAGTTCCGCGGCCAGCATTTCCAGGGCATCGCTGTGATAGTGG
>JAHZHS010000193.1:0-1480 GCA_019420135.1 Oscillospiraceae bacterium
GCCCAGAACTGCTCACGCTTGACCTTGTTCTCCTCGGCAGTGACCTTGTTGATGCTGCCGACGACCTTGCGGCCGGCGCACTCGGTGATGACGAGGCGGACATGCTGGCCAACCAGCTTGGTGTAGTCCTCATCACGGCGCATGGTAGCCTGGCTGCGGGGAACAAAGACGCGGACGCCCTTGACATTGACGACAACGCCGCCCTTGTTGGACTCCATGACGTCGCCTTCCATGACGGTACCGTTCTCGCAGGCTTCGGAAACGTCCTTCATGCCCTTCTGGGCCTCGAACTTGACGCGGGACAGGGTGTCGACGCCTTCCTGGTCGTTGGTCTTGAGGACAACGAGATCCAGCTCGTCGTCAACCTTGACCAGATCCTCCATGCGGGCGGAAGGATCGTTGGTCATCTCGCTCAGCTTGACAACGCCGGTGTGCTTGGAGCCGTCCACGCTGACGGTGCACTCGGTGGGGCTGACGCTGATGACTTTGCCCTTGACGATTTTACCAGCAAACAGGGGCTTTGCCTCCGAGGCCTCCAGCATCTCGGCAAAGCTCATGTCTTCACGAATTTCTTCACTCATACAGTTAAGTACCTCCTCGATTATAGCCGAAGGCGTCGAAGCCCCGGCTGTCACGCCCACCACCTTGGCACCGCGCAGCCAGTTCTTGTCCAGCTCGGCGGCTGTCTCGATGCTGACGGCGTCGGTATGCCTGGCGGCGACCTGCAACAGCTTTTGGGTATTGGAAGAATGATGACCGCCAATGACAATCATATGATCGCATTTTTGGCTGAGGTCTTCCGCTTCCTGCTGCCTCGTCCACGTTGCACTACATATTGTATCAAATATTTTGGGATTTGTACACCATTTTTTTAGAAAAGACTTGCATGCTTCCCAGCTTTCCACCCGAAAAGTGGTCTGGGCAACCACATATATGGATTTTTGTGGCTCGTTTTTGGATGCCCACTCCTCCAGCTCGGAAAGCCCCGCAAAAACCACCACAGGGCCCGTGGCATGGCCCACAATCCCCTCCACTTCGGGGTGGGTGCGATCCCCTGCTACCAGCAATACCGCACCGTTTTTGCCTGCTTCGGCGGCAATCTTATGGATTTTTGCAACAAAAGGGCAGGTGGCGTCGTGAAACACCAGGCCACGTGTTTGGATTTTGTCGTAAACGGTCTCCGGCACGCCGTGACTGCGGATGACTACCTCGTACCCGTCGGGCACGTCGTCCACGTCATTGCAGGTCACGGCGCCCCGTTTCTGCAGGTCGTCCACCACCTGGGGGTTGTGGATGAGGGGTCCCAGCGTGGCAACCTTGCGGCCTTCGTCCAGCAGCTCATAGGTCAGCTTGACCGCGCGGTTGACGCCAAAGCAGAAACCGGCCGTCTTGGCAAGGCGGATCTCCATGGCATTGCACCTCCGTGCATTCATCAGTCAGTATACCCCGTTCCGGGCGTTTCATACAGCGTCCGGGCAGG
>JAHZHS010000193.1:1580-3426 GCA_019420135.1 Oscillospiraceae bacterium
TTGATGACGCCGATCTTGCCGTCCTTGGTGCGGGTGCCCTCGGGGAAGATCAGCAGGCCGCGGCCCTCGCTGACCTGTTTGGTCACGCGGCCGACGGTGTCGGTATCCCCCTTGCCCCGGGCAATGGGCACGGCGCCCATGTTGCGCAAAAACCAGCCGATGAACCAGTTATGGAACAGTTCCTCCTTAGCCAGAATGCACATGCGGTGGAAGGTGAACACCGAGATGGCCACGAACACCGGGTCCAGGTCGGAGATATGGTTGGGGGCAATGACAAACCCCCGGTCGCGGATGAGGTTTTCACTCCCGTATACCCGGATACGCCACAGAACGTGCCAGATCACCCAGACAATGGGCAGCAGAATCCAATATAGTACCATGTTTGTACCTCTTTTTCAACGTCCCTTTCTGCGGCGGCTCAACCGATGCGGTCGAGGATGGTCTTTTTGAGCAGGGCAAAGCTCTGCTCAATGTCCAGCTCGCTGGTATCCACCAGCACGGCATCGTCGGCCCGGCGCAGCGGGGCGGTGGCACGGTGGGTGTCCTGGTCATCCCGGCGGCGGATATCGGCCAGCACCGTCTCAAAGTCGGCCTGCTCCCCCTTGGCCTGCAGCTCGGCAAAGCGGCGCTGTGCCCGGGCTTCGGGGCTGGCGGTCAGGAAGATCTTGACCGTGGCGTCAGGCAGCACCACCGTGCCGATGTCCCGTCCGTCCATGAGCACATCCCGGCTTTTTGCCAGATTGCGCTGGGTGTCCAGCAGGAATGCCCGCACAGCGGGGTTGGCTCCCACCGCCGAGGCTGCCATGCCCACCTCCTCGGCGCGAATGGCCGCAGAGACGTCCTCCCCGTTGAGCAGCACATGCTGGGTGCCGTCCTTCAGCAGGATGTCCAGATGAATCTGGGGCAGCAGGGCTTCTACCGCGCTGTTGTCGGCAGGGTCCTTGCCCGCCCGCAGGGCGTACAGCCCCACACTGCGGTACATTGCACCGGTATCCACATAGGTATAGCCCAGCTCAGCGGCCAGTCGCTTGGCCATGCTGGATTTGCCTGCCCCGGAGGGGCCATCAATCGCAACGGAAACCATATTTCTTACTCCTTTATTTCATACCGCATGGCGGTGTCATGCATTTGCGGCGGCGCGGGCCGCAGCCTGTGCCGTTGCCCAGGCGATCTGCAGGTTGTAGCCTCCCGTCCGGGCGTCCACATCCAGCACCTCGCCGGCAAAATAAAGCCCCGGACAGAGTTTGCTCTCCATGGTGCGGGGATTCACCTGGGCGCAGTCCACGCCTCCTGCGGTCACCACCGCATGCTGCAGGTCTCCCAGCTGGGTCACCGGCACCTGCCAGTGTTTGCACAGCTCCACCAGAGCCTGCTTTTCGGCCTTGGTGATCTGGGCCGCCCGGGTGGCAGGGTCGATGCCCCACTTTTCCACCGCCACCAGACGCATGGACCGGGGCAGCAGTTTTTCCAGCGCCCCCTGGGCACTGTGGCCGCCCAGGGCGGCAAAGTCCCGGGTCAGGCGGTCGTAGAGGGTCTTTTCGTCCAGAGCCGGTTTCAGGTCGAACTCCACTACATAGCGGTGGCGGGTGAAGTCGTCGATCCAGGTGGACGCCGACAGCACCAGCGGCCCCGACAGCCCGAAATGGGTGAACAGCGCCTCCCCCTGCTCGGCAAAGACGGGGCGGCCGTCCTCCAGCAGAGTCAGCCGGACGTTGCGCAGGGACAGGCCCATCATTTTGCGGCAGGCCGGATCGGGCGAGACCAGGCTGCACAGGCTGGGCTGGGGGGTGACCACCCGGTGCCCTGCCTGGCGGGCCAGCTTGTATCCGCTGCCGTCGCTGCCGGT
>JAHZHS010000193.1:3436-3891 GCA_019420135.1 Oscillospiraceae bacterium
CAGCACCGCCCCCGCCTTCAAGATACGGCCGTCGGTGGTCTCCACGCCGGTGCAGCGGCCGTCCTCGATGCAGAGGCGGCGGGCCGAGCCGTGGATCACCCGGGCGTCGGTGGCATAGCGGCGCAGGGCCTCCAGCACATCGGCGGCATGGTCGCTCTGGGGAAAGACCCGGCGGCCCCGCTCGGTCTTGAGGGGGACGCCCAGGGATTCAAACAGTTCCATAGCCGCAGCGGGGGGAAAGGCGTACAGCGCCGAGTAGAGAAACCGCGGATTGCGGCGGACAAACCGGAGAAACTCCGGCACATCGCAGTCATTGGTCAGATTGCAGCGGCCCTTGCCGGTGATGAGGATTTTCTGCCCCGTACCCTTGGGGTTGTGCTCCAGCAGAGCGACCGAGAGCCCCCGGGCCGCGGCGGCACCGGCGGCCATCAGTCCGGCCGCCCCGCCGCCCACAA
>JAHZHS010000194.1 GCA_019420135.1 Oscillospiraceae bacterium
CAGCACTCGGGGGTGCGGGTCAGGGCCAGCTGCATGGCCTCGGGCACGGTGGCCAGAAACACCAGCCCGGCCCCGCCCCGCAGGGCGCCCTCGGCGGCCAGGGCGGCGGCGCCCCGGTAGGCGTTGCTGCCCGCAAAGGCCGCCACCGTGCCGAACGTCCCCTTGTTGGCATCCTCCGCCCGGCGGGGCAGACGGCTGAATACATACTCCCCCGTGATTTTTTCCATGGAGACACCTCCCGCTGCCCGGAATCGCTTTACCTTTCCGGGCAGTTTGTATTATACTCTCATTATAAGACAGAATACGGCGCAGTGCAAAAAGCAAGACGAAGAGGAGGTCTTTTCTATGGTGCCGAAGCTGGAAGAATTGATCCGTGACAGTTCCAACATCGTATTTTTTGGCGGGGCGGGCGTTTCCACCGAGAGCGGCATCCCCGACTTCCGCAGTGTGGACGGCCTGTACCACCAGAAGTTCGACTATCCCCCCGAGGTCATGCTCAGCCACAGCTTTTTCCTTCGCCATACCGAGGAATTCTACCGCTTCTACCGGGAAAAGCTCATCGTCCACGGGGCAAAGCCCAACGCGGCCCATCTGCGCCTGGCGGCGCTGGAGCGGGAGGGCAAGCTCAAGGCGGTGGTGACCCAGAATATCGACGGCCTGCACCAGGCGGCGGGCAGCCGCCGCGTCTATGAGCTGCACGGCTCCACTTTGCGCAACTACTGCATGAAGTGCGGCAAATTCTATGACGTGGACTTCATCGATAAATCGGAGGGGGTGCCCCGCTGCACCGAGTGCGGCGGCATCGTCAAGCCCGACGTGGTCCTCTACGAGGAGGGTCTCGACCCCGACACGCTGGAGGGGGCCGTCCGGGCCATCCAGGGGGCGGACCTGCTCATTGTGGGCGGCACCAGCCTGGCGGTTTATCCGGCGGCGGGGCTTTTGCAGTACTTCCGCGGCCGGAACCTGGTGGTCATCAACAAGCAGCCCACCCCGGCCGATCACATGGCCAGTCTGGTCCTCAATATGCCCATCGGGCGTGCGCTGTCGGCGGACAGTGAGTGAAAACCGGATAAAAGCCGGGAAGAACTTGTGTTTTTTACAGAAAAATGATTGCTTTTTTTCCCGGTATTCTGCTATGATTAGAGATGGGAAAGTGCTGCCCGCCCGGACAGGCGGCGGATAAGGTTTGGCCCGCGAGGGGCCGTAATTTGAACAGGAGGATCGGTATGGCAAACGTACTTGCGGATTTTACCAAAAAACGTGAATTTTTGGTATGCCTGGACTCAGACGGATGCGTGATGGACACAGTGCGCCTCAAACACTGCAGTGTATTTTGTCCGGAGCTGATCCGCGTGTTCGGGCTGGAACAGTATAATGATTATATCACCGAGGCATGGGAGGATATCAACCTCCACAGCATCACCCGGGGCATTTCCCGGTTCGAGAGCGTGGTGCAGGTGTTTGACCGGCTGAAGAACCGCGGGGTGGAGATCCCGGGCAGCGACGAGATCGCCGACTGGGTGGCTAACTCCAGTGAGCTGAGCACCGCCACCCTCAAGGCGGAGGTCACCCGCACGGGCAGTGCGGCCCTGCGCAAGCTGCAGCAGTGGAACACCACCTGCAACCGCCGCATCCAGGCGCTGGAGCCCACCTTCGAGCCCTTCCCGGGGGTGGAGAACAGCCTGCGTCAGCTGCACGCCGTGGCGGACGTGGCGGTGGTGTCGGCTGCCAACGAGTCGGCCATCGCCAGCGAGTGGAACCGCTATGGTCTGGCCCGCCACGCCGATGTCATCTTCGGCCAGGAGGTGGGCAGCAAGGCCAACAGCATTGCCGCCATGCTGGCCTGCGGGTATGAGAGCCGCAAGGTCATGATGGTGGGGGACGCCATGGGGGATGCCCAGGCCGCTGCAGCCAACGGGGTGGCTTTTGTGCCCATCCTGCCCGGCCGTGAGGCCGAGAGCTGGCGCCGCCTGCAGGAGGAAGCCCTGCCCAAGCTGCTGCATGGCACCTTCCGCCCCGAGTATCAGGCTGAGCTGCTGGCCGCCCTGCGCAGCGCTCTGCACGGCTGATCGCCGCAAATCCAAGCTGCCCGCCGCCCCGGAGGAAAATCTCCTCCGGGGCGGCTTTTTGCTTTCTGTCGAAACAGGGCCTTGCAAATCCCGGACACGGCGCTATAATAGAACCAGCAAGGCGGTCGGACAAAAGAACGCCTTGCCGGTATTTTCTCCTGAAAATATCGGATTTCGCAGAGTAGGGACCTGCGCGTAAGGACGGCACGGGAGTTCCGTGCCGCCGCCAGTGCCTGACCAACGGGGAGTTGTGGCAGGACGAAGTTGCCCATACGGGCACGCGGTGCAGATCCCGCATCCCACTGCTGCATGACGGAGTGCAAAAGCGGAGCTCTCACCGAAATCCCGGGATGGGGCTGCAGGCGGCGGACAGGCCGCGGCGGTTTCCCGGCAGTGCTGTGCGGTTTGCCTTTTGTCGGCAGCGGGCGGCGCGGGATGGATGGGTTTGGGTTCTGCAAAGGGGAACAAGGCGCGGTCAGCGCCGCAGCCCCTGCATGGCGGTCCTCCCTTGTGCGGCGATGCGCACAAGTTAGGAGGAATTTTTTTATGCAGTATCTGCGCTCCAATTACCAGCGCCTGATGGTGCAGGCCATGGCCGAACTGCGCAGCCCCCGGGCGTTGTCCCTGGCGGCGGTGCTTGCGGCTCTCAATCTGGCGCTCAACCAGTTCACCATCCCGGTATCCGGCTATCTGGAAATCGGCTTCGACTTTCTCGCCGCGGCGGCCACCGGCATGCTGTGCGGCCCCTGGGTGGCGGCCCTGTCCGGCATTGCCACCGACCTGCTGGGCTATGTGCTGCGCCCCAACGGCCCGTATTTCCCCGGTTTCACCCTCAGCGCCATGCTGGCGGGCATCGTCTACGGGCTGTGGTATTACCGCCGCCCCATCCGGCTGTGGCGGGTGGCAGGGTGCAAGCTCACCGTCACCTTTCTGTTCAACTTTCTGCTGACGCCTCTGTGGCTGCATATCATGTACGGTCAGGCTTTTGTGCTGCTCAGCAGCATGCGCATCGTCAAGAACATCATCAAGTTCCCGGTGGATGTGGTGCTGCTCATGCTGGTGCTCAAGGCCTGTGAACAATATCAGAAGACCCGGCGCAGAGTCTGATACCCCTGCGTCCCTTCCCGCCCGCGGCTGACCGCACCCGGGCGGGAATCTTTGTAAAGGAGCTGACCCCCTATGTCCGAAAAACTCACCCTGGACCGCGCCAAAGAGCTGCTGGCCACAACCACCACCGAGGAGCACCTCTTCCAGCATGCCCTGGCGGTATCCGCCTGCATGGGCGCCATGGCCCGGCATTTCGGCGCCGACGAAAGCTACTGGCAGGCGGTAGGGTATCTGCACGATTATGATTTCGAGCAGTTCCCCGAGGAACACCTGAAACACACCGAGCAGCCCCTGCGGGAGGCCGGTGTGGACGAGGAGAGCATCCATGCCATCCTGGCCCATGGCTACGGCCTGTGCACCGACACACTTCCCGAGAGTGAGCTGGACAAGAGCCTCTACACGGTGGACGAGCTGTCCGGCCTGATTTCCGCCACTGCCCGGATGCACCCCGCCGGTATTGCCGAGCTGCAGGCCTCCAGCGTCAAGAAGAAGTTCAAGGACAAGCGCTTTGCCGCCAAGATCGACCGCGCCGTCATTCAGGACGGCTGCGACCGCCTGGGCATGGAACTGCCCCAGGTCATCACCCTCTGCAT
>JAHZHS010000195.1:0-2632 GCA_019420135.1 Oscillospiraceae bacterium
GTGTGGTGCAGTCCGACAAATGGGGGATGATTGCGCCTTGCCGAACCGGGCAGGATTTTCTGTAATAAATCGTGAAAATAATAAAGCCGCCGCAAGTATTTCACTTGCGGCGGCTTTGGTGCGACCGACTGGATTCGAACCTGCGGCCTTCCGGGTCGGAGAACTGTGACATTCGGCGATATGCAATGATACAGCGCGGGAATTTGTGCGGTGTGCACAAATCCCCGCGCTTTTTGTTGTGGCCATAAAAGAATGTTGGAACGCAAAAAGCGACAACCAACACCGGCTGAAAAGAAAAGTGGCCAAATGGTGGTCAATCTGCGGATTTCGCAGCCTGGGAGTCGGCCGGCATTACCTCTGCCGAGCCAAATTTCGCCACGCATGGGTGAGTAGGCACAGGGCGATGAGGACGGAGGCAAGGTCCGCCGCAGCCCGGGCGGCGGCCAGGCCGGGCAGGCCCAGCAGGCCGTGGAACAGGTAGAGGGCCGGGATCAGCAGCACCCCCTGCCGCAGCGCCGAGAGCACCGTGGCCCCGGCGGCCCGGCCCATGGGCAGCAGGCTGCGCCCCAGGGCCAGCGCCCCGGCGTCGGACAGGAACAGCCCCAGCAGCGCGTTCTGGCCCAGCAGGCAGGCGGCCATGAACACCGCCCCAAAACCGAAGGTCAGCCCGGCCAGGCGGGTCAGGGCCGCCTGCAGCCGCGGCCGGTCCCGGGCCCCCACGTTGTAGGCCAGCAGCGGCTGCACCCCCATGCAGATGCCCATCTGCACCAGCGAGACCACCACCGTGGCCTTGTCGGCGGCCGCCATGGCGGCCAGCGCCGCCGTGCCGTAACCGGCCAGCATCCGGTTGCTGAAACTGCCCGCCAGCCCGGCCAGCAGGCTGCTGACCCCGTTGGGCAGGCCCAGCGCCAGCACCCGGCCCAGCCGGGCGGGATGGCGCAGGGCGTCGGCGGGGGCAAGGCTCAGGGTGCGGGAGCGGCGCAGGATGTACTCCAGATAGATGGCGCAGGCCACCAGGTTGCCCAGCACCGTGGCGGCCGCCGCCCCCGCGATGCCCCACCGGAACCCGAGGATGAACACGGGGTCCAGCACCATGTTGGTCACGCTGCCCGCCAGGTTGCCCGCCAGCCCCCGGCGGATGGCCCCGTCCGCCCGCAGCAGGGTGGCGGCGGACACCGAGAAGAGCATGGCCGGGGCGCCCAGCGCCAGGATGCTCAGATAGGCCCGGGCGTGGGGCAGCACCTCGGCGTTGGCCCCCAGCGCCCCCAGCAGCGGCCCGCCGGCCAGGTTCAGCCCCAGGGCCAGCACCGCCCCCACCAGAATGGCGCACCAGCCGCACAGGCTGGACACGGTGCGCGCGTCCTGCCGGTCCCCGGCCCCCAGCGAGGAGGCCGCCGCCGCGCAGCCGCCCATGCCCAGCACGGTGGCCCCCGCCGTCGCCAGCGTGAACACCGGCCCCACCACCGACACCGCGGCGGTCTGGGCCATGTCCTGCAGCAGGCCGATGAAGAACAGGTCGGTCATGTTGTAGATCACCATGACCAGCACCGACAGGATCGACGGCCCTACCAGCGAGAAGATCGCCCGCCAGATGGGCTTTTCCCGGAACAACACTTCACTGTTTTGCATAGGGGATCCTCCTTTCCCAAAAAGCAGCAGGATGAACGATAAAAAACATATGTTGCATTTTTTCCCTGTGCCCAGTATACTGAAAGCAGACCCCGCAGACAACCGTTACTTTCCGCCCGTGTGTCCGCTGTGCGGCACCGGGGCGGGATCTGTTGCAGAAAGGAGCACCGCCATGCAAACTGACCTGCGGACCCGCTACACCCGCCAGGTGATCACCGACGCTTTTTTGCAGCTGCTGCGCCAGAAACCGGTGGAGCGCATCACGGTCAAGGAGGTCTGCGCCCTGGCGCAGATCAACCGCAGCACCTTTTACCGCCAGTACCGGGACTGTTTTGACCTGATGGACCAGCTGGAACAGCACGGGCTGGCCTGCCTGGACGAACTGCTGCAAAACATGGAGGCCCGGGGCACCCAGGCCACGCTGACGGCGATGCTCTGCGCCCTGCGGGACAACGACGATCTGCTGGGCCTGCTGGCACGGCAGGCCCGGGACGAGGGGTTTCTGTACGGGGTGGTGGAGCGGTGCTTCCGCTACATCGACGGCCTCCAGGCCCGGATGCCCGCCGCCGGCCCCTCCCAGCGGGCGATGCGCAGCGCCTTTCTGGCCGCCGGGGTGGGCGGCGTGATCCAGTATTGGCTGCGCAGCGGCATGCAGGAGGACCCCGCCCGGGTAGCCGCCGTCATGACCGCCCTGTGCCAGGGGGCCTCCGCCGCCCCGATGCCCCTTTGACCCCGCAAGGACAGCCCCCCGGCCTCCTGCCTATCACGGGCAGGACGCCGGGGGGCTGCTGGCTATGGGACGCAAAAAGCGTAAGGAAATGTCAATTCCGGGCGGCGTAACTGCCGAGATACGCCAGGCTGGGCTTGGGGGTGCGGGTCTGGCCGTGGGCGCGGTCCACGGCGATCAGGCCGAACTGCATGGCATAGCCCTTCTGCCACTCAAAGTTGTCCATCAGGCTCCAGTGGAAGTAGCCTTTCACCGGCAGGCCGTCGGCCACACAGC
>JAHZHS010000195.1:2642-2948 GCA_019420135.1 Oscillospiraceae bacterium
ACCCCCGCCAGCGCCTGCTCGATGAAGGCGACGCGGCGGGTGTCGTCGGCGGTGGCGATGCCGTTCTCGGTGATATAAATATCCCCTGAATAGTCGGCGGCTACCTTCCGTACCACATGTTCCAGACCTTCGGGATAGTATTCATACCCGGCCTGGGTGACTTCAGAGCCGTCGGGAACAGGAAGCAGCCCGTCCGGCCCGAGCAGCGAGCGGGTATAGTTTTGCACGCCCAGGTAGTCATCCTCCTGGATATAAGGCAGATAGTGGCGGAACTCCTTGTCCCACTCGGCCTCGGCAACCGTTTCC
>JAHZHS010000195.1:2958-3409 GCA_019420135.1 Oscillospiraceae bacterium
GGGAAGAGGTTGGAAATCGTGCAGCGAAAGAGACAGCCCTACCTTGACCTGGGGGCAGACCTCCCGGATCGCCTGCCGGGCTGCCACATGGGCCCGGCAGAGGATCTCATCGCCGGCGGCCGTACAGGCAGACTGGAATACATGCACCGCCTGGGGATCTTCCAGGCCAAAGGCCCGGGCGCCTTCCTGGCCGCTGAGCTTCTGCAGCTCCATGATCGCCTGCAGGTTCATGCCCATCTGCACCGAAGCTTCGGCGTCTTTGGCCGCGCTGGCTTTCTGGGCCTGCAGTGCATAACGCTTCATGATATCGGCGATCTGCAGGCGGATGTTCAGCTCATTGATGGTACAGACGTACCGCACCTCATTGCCGAGACGTTCCATGACATACCGGCAATAGCGGGCAAAATCCCCGATAACGGTCTCGCTTTCCCAGCCGCCCTTGGCGATGAGC
>JAHZHS010000195.1:3419-3739 GCA_019420135.1 Oscillospiraceae bacterium
CCGTATTGCTTGCAGCACCGAATGACGCGCCGGTAATGTTCGATCTCTGCATCGCTGAAATGCCCTTCCTCGGGCTCGATGCGGGCCCACTCCAGGGAGAAGCGGTAGGCGTTGAACCCCGCTTCGGCCATCAGGCGGATATCCTGCTCATATAAATGGTAGTGATCCACCGCATCGCCGGAGCGGTCGACGTAAAGGGTATGGGGAATGTTTTCCAGAGCCCAGCAATCGCTGTTCAGGTTGTTGCCTTCCACCTGGTGGGCGGCGGTGGACGCGCCGATGAGAAAACCGGGTGCAAATTGTTTCATGGTAGAGTCCTC
>JAHZHS010000196.1:0-2455 GCA_019420135.1 Oscillospiraceae bacterium
GTACCGCTGTGCTCACTCTGCCGGCCTCTCAGCTGACCATGTACGCCGCCTGTGTGCTCATCATGCTGCTGGGCGGCAATATGATCCTGGAGGGCAGCCTGACGGTGGGCCGCCTGACCAGCTTCCTCAGCTATGTCATGCAGGTCATGAACTCGCTGATGATGATCTCCAACGTTTTCCTGCTCATGACCCGGTCGCTGGCCAGTGCCCACCGGGTGGCGGAGGTCCTGGACGAGAGGGTGGAGCTGACCAGCCCGGACCGTGCGCTGACCAAGATCCCCAACGGCGGCATCCGCTTTGAGAATGTCAGCTTCAAGTACCATCCCGACGCCGCCGAGTACGCCCTGGCCGACGTCAACCTGACCATCCAGCCCGGCCAGACGGTGGGCATCCTGGGCGGCACCGGCTCGGCCAAGTCCACCCTGGTGCAGCTGATCCCCCGCCTGTATGACGCCACCTGCGGCAGAGTCCTGGTGGGCGGCCACGACGTGCGGGAGTACGACCTGGTAGCCCTGCGCGATGCGGTGGGCATCGTGCTGCAGAAGAACGTCCTTTTCTCCGGTACGGTGCGGGACAACCTGCGGTGGGGCGACCCGGATGCCGACGACGAGACCCTGTGGGAGGCCTGCCGCGCCGCCTGCGCCGACGAATTCCTCCTGCGCATGCCCAAGGGCCTGGATACCGACCTGGGCCAGGGCGGCGTCAACGTGTCGGGCGGCCAGAAACAGCGCCTCTGCATTGCCCGTACCCTGCTCAAACATCCCAAGGTGCTGATTTTTGACGATTCCACCAGCGCGGTGGATACCGCCACCGAGGCCAAAATCCGCACGGCCCTGGGCAAGCTTGACAACGTCACCAAGATCATCATTGCCCAGCGCATCACCTCGGTGATGGGCACCGACATGATTGTGGTGCTGGATGACGGCCGCATCCATGCAGTGGGCACCCACAGCCAGCTGCTGGCCAGCGACCCCATCTATCAGGAAATTTATCATTCTCAGATGAAGGGAGGCAGCAGCGATGGCGCGGACAATAACGGGTAAAAAGCCCAAACATTTCGGATTCACACTCCGGACGCTGCTCTCCTACATGGGACGGCACAAGTTCCTGCTCCTGGCGGTGGCGGTGCTGGTCTCCATCAGCGGCGTGGCAAACTTGCTGGGCACCTACATGATTCGCCCTGTGGTCAACAGCGTGGGGGACGGAGACATCCCCGGCTTTCTGCGGGGCATTGTGGTCACCGCCGCCATCTACGGCGTCGGTGCCCTGTCCGCCCTGGGCTACACCCAAACTATGGTCTATGCCGCCCAGAAGGTGCTGTATGACATCCGCCGGGACCTGTTCCATCACATCCAGTCGCTGCCGCTGCGATTCTTCGATACCCAGCGCCACGGCGATATCATGAGTTACTTCACCAACGATGTGGACACCGTCTCGGATGCCCTGAACAACAGCTTTGCCATGTCCATCCAGAGCTTTATTCAGCTGGCGGGCACCTTGGTCATGCTGTTCGTACTCAACTGGAAGCTGTCCCTCATTGTGGTGCTGGGCTATCTGGCCATGTTCCTCTATATTCGGTACAGCGCCAAGCGCAGTACCTCCTACTATACGGTGCAGCAGGCGGCCCTGGGCGATGTGGACGGCTATATTGAGGAGATGGTCGCCGGCCAGAAGGTCATCAAGGTATTCAACCATGAGCCTGAAAACCTCCGCACCTTCAATGAAAAGAACGAGGTGCTGCGCAAGGCGGGCACCGGAGCCCAGAACTATGCCGCCACCATGGTCCCCGCCGTCGTCAGCATCTCCTATATCAATTATGCCGTTGTGGCGGTGCTGGGCGGCATCATGGCCATCAACGGCATGACCGATATTGGCAGCCTAGCCAGCTATCTGGTGTTCGTCCGTCAGGCGGCCATGCCCATCAACCAGTTCACCCAGCAGAGCAACTTCCTGCTGGCGGCCATGGCGGGTGCCGAGCGCATCTTCGAGGCCATGAGCCTGGAACCCGAGGTGGACAAGGGCAAGATCCGGCTGGTCAATGCGCGGGAGGAAAAGGGCCCCCTCACCGCCTGCGATGAAAAGACCGGCCGCTGGGCCTGGCAGAAGCCGGAGGGCACACTGGTTCCTCTGCGGGGGGATGTGCGCTTCCATGATGTGAGCTTCGGCTACGACAAGGGCCACACCATCCTAAAACATGTTAGCCTTTACGCCAAACCGGGGCAGAAGATCGCCTTTGTAGGCTCCACCGGCGCCGGAAAGACGACCATCACCAACCTGATCAACCGGTTCTACGACATCGACGACGGCAGCGTCACCTACGACGGCATCGACGTGCGGGAAATCGAAAAGGACTCCCTGCGGCAGAGCCTGGGCATCGTACTGCAGGACACCCACCTGTTCACCGGCACCATCGAGGAAAATATCCGCTTCGGCAAGCTGGACGCCACCCATGAGG
>JAHZHS010000196.1:2505-3710 GCA_019420135.1 Oscillospiraceae bacterium
TCCGCCGGTGCTGATCCTGGACGAGGCCACCTCCTCCATCGATACCCGCACCGAGGCATTGATCGAGAAGGGTATGGATCAGCTGATGGAAGGCCGTACCGTCTTTGTCATTGCCCACCGGCTGTCCACCGTGCGCAACGCCGACGCCATCATCGTGCTGGAACACGGCCAGATCGTGGAGCGCGGCTGCCACGAGGAACTCCTGGCCCAGAAAGGCGAGTACTACCAGCTCTACAATGGCATGTTCGAGCTTTCCTGACAACCTAATACAGCAAAAGGCAGAGCCTGCCGCAACGGACAGGCCCTGCCTTTTTTGTGTCTTTATACGGAAAGACTGTCTTTGGTGGTTCCCACCGCTTTCAGGTAGCGCACCAGGAGTTTCCAGCAGCCCCGGCCCAGCAGATAGAGCAATCCGCCCGCCACCAGCGTGCATGCAAAACCCAGGATCGGCGGCGGAGTGTAGGGCCCCAGCTGTATGGTGAGGTAAGGAACCTGGATGCCGAACAGATACCAGAACAAGCAATCCATCAGCCCTGCCAGCGGGACCGCCACACTGCACAGCAACAGCGCCGGTGCACAGGTGCCCAGAATGGGAATGACAAACATGCCGCTCAGGCCCACCACACTGTAAAAAGCCAGCACGGTCAGCAGTTTCTGCCAGCCGCTGCGCTGAGGCTTTGTCAACAGGTCAGACAGGTAGGCACGGGCCAGCTGTTCGGGCGCCCCCAGCCGCTCTGCGATGGCACTCGGTGTCAGGCCCTCCGCCTCCATCTCCTGCATGGTGCTCTTGATCTCCTTGACAATGTCCACCCGTTCAGATACCGGTAGGGGACGGAGCTTGCGGTCAACGGTGTTCAGGTATTGTTCCAGCGCTTTTTCCATGGGTTATTCCTCCTCCTTCAGCAGGGCAACCATCTTCAGCAGACTGCCCCAGTCGGCGTTCATGGCCTGCAGATATTCCTCCCCGGAGGGAGTCAGGGCGTAATATTTGCGGGGCGGCAGACCTTCTGCGGAATCCTGCCAGCTGGCTGAAAGGTATCCGTCCTTCTGCAGCCGCCGCAGCAGGGGATAGACGGTACTCTCGGTGGCAGTGGTGACGGCGGATTGCCCCAACCGCTGCATGATGCCGTGACCGTAGCAGGGGGCGTGGGTTAAGACCAACCCGCTGCAGTAGTACAGCGTCTCCTGCCGGTTCTGGCAGCGCC
>JAHZHS010000197.1 GCA_019420135.1 Oscillospiraceae bacterium
CCAACATGCTTGTCAATCTGATTGCCCATACCAACGACCCGGAAAAGACGGTGGCAGCGGCTGCCAAGCTCTGCTATTCCGACGCCCACATCGAAACGCTGCTGGAGGGCCTTACCCCTGAAAAGACCGCGGCCTTTCTGCAAAAGCTGTCCGACTTCGGCCATGCCAGCCCCATCGAACATGCCAGCTTCACCTCCGGCATTGAGGGGGTCTCCCGCACCTTCCTGGCGCAGGTCACCCGCCACCGCATCGCCAGCTTCAGCGTCCAGAGCCAGCGCTATGTCCGGCTGGAGGACTTCCGCTATGTCATCCCGCCCGAGATCGAGTGCATCCCCGAGGCCAGGGCTAAATTTATCGAGGCCATGAATCTGGACGCGGCCAAGTATCTGGAACTGGTCAAAAGCCTGGAGGACGCCCACACCGCCCGCCTGATGGCGAAGGGGCTGGACGAGAAAAAAGCCCGGGCCAAGGCATCCAAGCAGGCCAATGAGGACGCACGCTTTGTGCTGCCCAACGCTTGCGAGACCAAGATGGTCATGACCATGAACTGCCGCAGCCTGATCAATTTCTTCAATCTGCGCTGCTGCAACCGTGCCCAGTGGGAGATTCGTGCCGTGGCGGACGAGATGCTCCGCCTGGTGCTGCCGCTGGCTCCCCATATTTTTGCGCAGGCGGGTCCGCGCTGCCTGACCGGGCCCTGCCCGGAGGGCGCCATGTGCTGCGGCAAAATGGCCGAGGTGCGGGACAAATACGCCAAGCTTAAAGAAGAGGCATTGAAAAATGGGTAAACTCATTATTATGGAAGGCCTGGACGGTTCGGGCAAGGGCACGCAGGCCGACCTGCTGGCCCGGCGGCTGACGGAGCAGGGAAGAACCCTGAAAAAGATCACCTTCCCGGATTACGCCAGCGATTCCTCTGCCCTGGTGCGGATGTACCTGGCCGGCAAATTCGGGGACAAGCCCGACGACGTCAACGCCTATGCGGCGTCCAGCTTTTACTCGGTGGACCGCTATGCCAGCTACAAGATGAACTGGGGCGGCTTTTACCGGGATGGAGGTCTGGTCATCTCCGACCGCTACACCACCAGCAATGCGGTGCACCAGTGCGCCAAGCTGCCGCCGGAACAGTGGGATGCCTTCCTGGACTGGCTGTTTGATTTTGAGTATCACAAGATCGGTATTCCCGAACCCGACCGGGTGATTTATCTGGCTGTTGACCCCGAGGTCTCCCAACGTCTCATGACGGCCCGCTACCACGGGGACGAGAGCAAAAAGGACATCCAGGAAAAGGATACTGAGTACATGGCCAGGGCCCGTGCAGCTGCCGAGTACTGTGCAAAAACACTGGGCTGGCGGCGCATCGAATGCACCGAGGTGCAGGACGGCGTCAGGACGATGCTGCCGGTGGAGACGATTCACCAGCGCATTCTGGATGAGCTGAAAGACCTTTTGTGATCTCAGTCAATGCCCTGCCGCGGGGCAGAAAGGAAGGTGCCCATGCTGCGCAAAGCAACGGACGCGGATCTTGAGATGCTCACGGCTTTCCGCCATGAGGCATATGGCGGCAGCCGTACCGAGAACGCCGGCTGGCTGCAGCACATTGTGGGGATGGATAACATCCTCCTGGTGGAACAGCCCGGCGAAAACGGGCCGATACCTGTTTCCATGCTGTGTGCCGTTCCGGTGGAGACCGAGGGACGGCGGGGAATCTGGTTCTGCGGGATGGCGACCCGGCCGCAGTACCGGGGCAGGGGGCTGATGACCCATCTGCTGGACGGCTGCATCAAGGCCTATGCAGCCAGCGGCTATGAATTTGCCGTTGTGGTGCCGGAAAAATCCCGGGCCGCCGCAAAGTTCCGGGCCCTGGAATTCAAGGATTCCTTTTCCCTGCGGGTGCTCAATCGCCCCATTCAGCGGAACCTCTGGGCGCGGGCGGAATTTGACACCATGACGGTGAAAAAACTCATGGAGACACGGCTGCGCTATCAGCCCGGCTGTGTCACCCTGCCGGAGACCAGCATGAATGAGGTGGTCTCCCAGCTGTATCACCGCGGCGCCACCATTGTGGCCAACCAGCGCGGATATGGTATCTATTTTGTGCGGGAGGATCTGCTGCAGTTCCTTGAGATTCAGGCAGACAACGACCACTCGGCCGATGTTTTGCTGGAGGCTGCACGGGAGCGCACAGGCTGCACCCATGCGCAGCTTTTACTGACGGAAAATCAGTCCCTGTTTCTGGGGGCGGGCAAGCGCTGCGGATATGGAATGATTCGCTTTCTGCAAAAGCCGTTTCCGTTGTCGGACGTATATTTCCGCCTGCTGTTGTGATGCGGGCCCTGCCTAAAGGAGTGTAAAACGTATGAGGATCCAGAGAAACACAAGCGGCCAGCCTTCCAGCCCGGAGGGCCGCCGCGCACCGCAGCCCGTATCCCGGAATACGGTCAAGCGTCAGGATGTCCCCCTGCCTGATATGCAGCCCGACCCCGAACCGGAAGAGGAAGAGTATGACGACGAGGAGGAGGAAGCTCCTCGCCGCCGTCGGTTCCCTATCGCCCTCATCATTGTTGTGGTGTTCCTGGCCCTGGTGGTTGCTGCGGGCTGGCAGGTGCTTCAGCTTTACAATGAGGTGGGCGGCCGCACCGGCACGCTGGGAAGCGAGGTGACCGTCACCATTGAGGAGGGGGCCAACGCCAACCAGATTGCCCGTCAGCTGGCGGAGGCCGGCGTTGTCCAGCACGAGTGGCTGTTCCGCATGTACGCCCAGTACAGCGGCAAGGCCAGCCAGCTGCAGCCCGGAGAAATCACCCTGCGTTCCGGCATGTCCTACAATGATATTCTTCAGCAGCTGTCGCAGCAGCGGGTCTTCCGCAAGACGGTCACTGTGACCTTCCCCGAAGGCTACACGGCGGTGGCTATTGCCCAGCTGATGGAGCAGAACGGCCTGTGCACGGCATCGGATTTCCTGGCCTGCGCCAACGGTGAGACCTACACCGAGAAGGACGGCAGCCAGGCGACGGCGGATTTCAGCGATTATGAGTTCTGGACGCAGATGCCGGACAATCCGGGCCGCCTGTTCAAGTGCGAGGGCTATCTCTTCCCCGACACCTACGAATTCTTTGAGGACGACACCATCCAGAATTACGTCCGCACCTTCTACAATCAGTTCCAGAAGGTGATCTCCGGCATGACCGACCAGATCGATGCCAACCCGGATGACTGCATCAACTCCATCGACGACGCGGTGATCTTGGCTTCCTTCATCCAGGAGGAAGCCGGCATGGCGTCGGAGGATGCCAAGGTTTCCGCCTGCTTCCACAACCGTCTCGAGTCCGCCGGAATGCCGCTGCAGTCCAATGCCAGCTGCGACATCATGCAGGACAACGACAATAACTATCTGTGGAACTCTCCCATGGCCGAGTATATGGGATGGCGGGCTGCCGGTGCCATTCCCGATGATGTCCTGGCTGCCTATGACACCTACAATCATGTGACAGGACTTCCGGCCGGTGCCATCTCCAACCCGGGCAAGGATGCCATTGAGGCTGCCCTCAACCCGGATCAGGAGTATATTGACGAGGGATACCTTTACTTTGTCACCGGCAACCCCAACGGCGACTATCCCGGCCAGTATTTCTACGCCAAGACCCTGGACGAGCACAACAGCAACGTGAAGAAGGCCGGCTGGGGCTAATCGGCCGCAGCAGA
>JAHZHS010000198.1 GCA_019420135.1 Oscillospiraceae bacterium
CAGATGCCCGCCACAATGCGGCGGCGAGGGATGCCGAAGTTGACTGTCAGGGCAAAGTAGAGGCCGGTAAGGGACACCCCCATGCAGAAGGAAGCCAGAATGCCGCCCGCAAAAGCGGTGATACCGGGAATCCCGATGAGTTCTCCCTCTTCGCTGAAAATCTGTTCCAGCACGACCATTGTCGCCGTCACAAACAGCCACAGTCCGATCTGGATGCACCAGAACGTCAGCAGACTGCCGCGGATGAGGCGGGCCCAGCGCAGCACAAACCTCGGGAAAGAACAGGCTCCGCTTTTCTGTATTGTCGTCACAGTTGCACCACCACCTTTTTTATGTTGCGCCAGGCCAGCACGGCAAACACGATGCCCGGCACTGCAAAAATCAGGCAAATGATTGCCCAGAGCGGCGTGGTCAGTGCCACCGGAAGAAAGAAGGTCGGGAATCCGTCAAACAGGTAGACACTCTCTATGGCTATGCCGAGGGCCCACCCCATACACCAGGAAACGCCCCAGATCACATTGCGGGTCGTCCGGCCTTTGGGAATCTGGATCATGAACAGGACAGCCTGTACCAGAGACAGGGCCGGGATCGCCAGCACCGGTACCGTCTCCAGACCGATCCTTGCCACCTTCGAAGAATCCGCCAGATTGGTGAGCAGCAGGTCGACCGCCACAAAGAAGACGGTGAGCAAAAAGCCCACCAATTCCAGGCTCCAGAAGCAATCGCCCCGCCGGGCGCCGAAGCTCATGGCCAGGTTTGCCGTAGACCAGGCATTGGAGATGAGCGCGGCCGGGAAAATCACACAGAACACAGCCATGACATTGCCGTAGGTCACAAACAGGCTGATATCCGTCATGCGCACGCCTGCAAGGATCACCATCGTAAATCCGCCCAGGACCAAAACGGTATACATCAGCAGGTCCCGGAACAGGCAGAGTACACGGGTCATATTCACCCCTCCTCGTCGCCGTGACCGCAGAGGGCCACGAACACATTCTGCAGATTCATGCCCGCCACCGTCAGAGCCGGGTCGGCGGCAAGGACTTCAAACAGCGCGGCATCTCCCCGCACCGCCGCCATCTTGTGGGCGCCCAGTTCCTGCACCTGCAAGGGCTGCACGCCATGAGCCGACAGCGCCGCATCCAGAGCCGTCCTCTCGCCGGAAATATAGCGGAACTCATCAATCAGGTCCTCGGTGGGGCGGTCGGCAATGATATGCCCCTCATCCAGCACGATGACCCGCTCAAACACGCCGGAAGCTTCCTCAATAATATGGGTGGAGACCAGAAAGGTCCGTCCTGTGGCGGCGTACTCCTCCAGCAGCATGCGGTAGAACTTTTCCCGCATGATGACATCCAGACCCGCGGCGGGCTCGTCCAGAATGGTGATGGGGGCTTTGGAGGCCATCGCCGCCGTGATGGTGACCATACTCATCTGACCCTTGCTCAGCTTGGCAATGCTCTTTTTAGGATCGATGCCAAACTTTTTGATCAGGCTGTCCGCCATTTCCTTATCCCAATGAGGGCAGAACAGATGACCCGCGCGGAGATAGTCCTTCACCCGGATCTGGGCGGTCTCGGCAGTGGCGTTGAGTTCCCGGGCAAAGCAGAGATCCCCGAGAACCTTCGGATTTTCCCACACAGGCTCTCCGCCGTAGGTCACCTCGCCCGAGTCCATGGTGTTCTGGCCGGTCAGAATGCTCAAAAGTGTCGTCTTGCCTGCACCGTTTCGGCCGATCAGTCCATAGATACATCCCGGCTCAATGGTGAGATTGAGATCATGCAGCACCTGCTGCTTGCCGTAACTTTTGCAAAGGCCCTCGGCCCGCAGGACGCGGCCGCCGGCCGGATTGGTCTTTTCGCTCATTGTAGATCCTCCTCTTCGGATTCATCGTTCACCAGCCCAAGCAGTTCCGCCCGGGACATCCCCAGGCGTTTGGCTTCCCGCACCAGGGCGCGGACCTGCTCCCCGGCAAAGGCCTTGCGCCGCCGTGCCTGCAGGGTCTTCAGGGCCCCCTCGGCCACAAACATGCCGATGCCCCGCCGCTTGTACAGAAGCCCTTCGTCCACCAGACGGTTGATGCCCTTGGCCGCTGTGGCCGGGTTGATGTTGAAGGCCCGCGCCAACTCGTTGGTGCTGGGCACCTGGCTGTCTTCCGGATACTCTCCACGCAGAATCCCGTCTTCCAGCAGCTGCGCGATCTGCTGGTAGATCAGATTCTGGTCGTTCAGGATTCCCTTCAAGTCCGGTCCCCCTTTCCTGGATTTCCTGCAACGGACCATGAAACAGGCGTCCCTGTTCATTGGTTCATTACTTGTGTAATTAACCATATCACCTTTTTGTTTGTTTGTCAACGGAATGCCGCCGTTTCTCCCGCTTTTTACAAATTCTCTGCCTAATTTCTGACAAAAAAAGACCGTGCCAGCCCTGCAAGGCCAGCACGGTCACATTTTTTTGATGGGCTACGGTCGGTTTTCTTCCAGTTCGTCCAGCCAGGCCAGAAGCAGTTTGCCCTGTCCCAGCAGGTTATCCGAGTAGCGCTCGGCGGCTTCCAGAACGACGACGTCAGGCAGGCCGTCCATTTCCTCGTTGATGACATCCACCGTCACAGCGGCCGTATGCAGCACAACACTCTGGTCATAGCCTGCACACAGGAAAGGCGCCATCATCTCACCGAAACTGTCCCGCAGCATGAGGAGGCTTTCCTCACCGGTGCCCTGCCAGTGCATCCGGTAACCATCGGGCGTGCAGCTGATCTGTTCAGCCCGGGGCGCATCCACAGAGTAATAAAGGTCATCCTGACAGAGAGTCCACACGGCACTGACATTGGCCAGGTCAGTGAGAGCCTTCTTCTCCTGGGACACTGTGACTTCGCAGTCTTCCAGCGGAGTCAGGTTATGTCCGAGAAGCGCCTCGGCCTGTGTCACGGCCTGGTAGGCTCCCACTTCGTTCCAGTGCGTGTCGTACTTATAATAGACCTGCCGTTCCGCCGAGAGGTCGATCAAAGTCTGCTGCGGCCAGACCAGCGGTACGCCTGCCCCCATCAGCTCCCCCGCCAGCGTCTGCACACGGGTCGGCCGGGAAACCACCGGGATGCTGTCGGGCATGTACTGATTGTAAACGCCTTCCTTGGCAGGCGCGATCACCACCACAAGGCGGGTACCATATTCTGCCAGACGGTTCTGGAGCGTGCTCAGGGTGTCGGTGAAATCGGCCAGCTCTGCCTCGGTGTAAGCCGTCAGTCCCTGATAATCTGAGATGCTTTTGGAGTCGGAAACGTCCTTGAGGAACAGCCAGTGATCCTTGCCCAGCAGAACATCACTGGAATCCAGGGTACCCACCGTCCAGTTCAGCCGTCCGTTAAGGGACATGAATTCATTGCGGAACGGCGCATGGTCATTGAGCCAGTCCTCAAAGGCCGCGGGCCATTCCTCAATGCTGGTATCTGCCGTGGGAAAGGAGGCCAATGTGCGGTTTTCATGATTGACGTTGTCCATCATGGGGGCAAGCAGCAGCCACAGCGGCGCAGGCAGCAACAGCATCATCACAAACAGCACCGCCAGGATTCTCCCGCGCTTTTGAGACGCTTGATCTTTCATCTGCTCCCCTCCTCAAAAGCGGAAATAAATGAACGGGTTGTAGGTGCTGGACACCAGCAGCATGACGCATCCGAACAGGCAGACCAGCAGCG
>JAHZHS010000199.1 GCA_019420135.1 Oscillospiraceae bacterium
GTGGAGATCATGACGAGGGCGAAAACGCCGTAGGCCAAAGCGGCCCCGGCGCCCAGAGCCACCAGGGCGTCCATGCCGGGGGCCAGGTTTTTCAGCCCCTTGAAGCCGCTGATGAAGAAGGCGCGGTTGATCCAGCAGACGGGCAGGGTCAGTGCCAGCTGGACGAGGGCAAACCACAGGGCGCCGAAGCCGTCCCCCTCCAGGAAGGGGGGCAGGGGCAGGCCGATCATGTGGCCCATGCTGATGTACATGAGGGGCACGAGGAAGCACAGGCTGGTGATGAGGCGGCGGCGCAGGCGGGGCGTCTCGGTATCTTCCAGGGCGGCTTCCTCGGCCGCGGCGTCGTCGGAGGCGGGCTTTGCCCCGTACCCGGCATCCTCCACCGCCTTGCAGATGGCGGCTTCATCGGCAGGGGCGGTGTACTCCACCTGCATGCTGTTGGTCAGCAGGCTCACCGCCACCGCGCTGACACCGGGGACTGCGGCCACGGCCTTCTCCACATGGGCGCTGCAGGCCGCGCAGCTCATGCCGGTGATCTCAAATCGCTGCATTCGGAACTACCTCCTTTATCTTTCTCGGATGGCAGGAAAAACATTCCCCCTGCCGCCGGAGATGGTGCAATCGCTATGGTTCGATCTCTTCTGATTAAAACAGCCCTTCCGGCAGAAGAATGTCGGTTTTGGGCACTTTGTCCCAGCAAAAGCCGTCGATGAGCTCGGCAGGGGTGCGGGGGGCCGGGGTGTCGGTCAGACCGCAGGCATAGGCCAGACGGCCCACCACCTCCTCCGGGGTGTAGCGGCTGCGCAGGTGCTCCAGGCTCTGGTCGCCGTCCCGCTTGGACAGCCGCCGCCCGTCGGGGGCCAGCAGCAGGGGCAGGTGATAAAATTCCGGGGCTTTTAATCCCAGCACCTCGTACAGCCACAGCTGCCGGGGCGTGCTGGACAACAGGTCGGCGCCCCGCACCACCTCGGTCACCCCCATGAGGGCGTCGTCCACCACCACGGCCAGCTGGTAGGCAAAACCGCCGTCCGCCCGCCGCACGATGAAATCCCCGCAGTCGGCGGCCAGATTTTCGGCGTAGGGCCCCAGATGCCCGTCGGTAAAGGAAATGACCCGGTCGGGAACCCGTACCCGCCAGGCGGGAGGACGGATGGCGCTTTTTGCGGCCACCTCCTCCGCCGTCAGGCCGCGGCAGGTACCGGGATAGACCACCTGCCCGTCGCTGCGGTGGGGGGCGCTGGCCGCGTGGAGCTGGCTGCGGGTGCAGAAGCAGGGATAGGTCAGCCCCAGGGCTTCCAGCCTGTCATAATAGAATTGGTAGAGGGCGGACCGCTCGCTCTGGTAGTAGGGGGCGTGGGGGCCGCCCTGGCTGCCGCCCTCGTCGGCGGAAAGCCCCAGCCAGGCCAGGTCCTCCTCCAAAAGGTCCGCAAAACTGCGGGGACAGCGCATGGCGTCCAGGTCCTCCACCCGCAGCACCACGCTGCCGCCCTTGCTTTTGGCGGACAGCCAGGCCAGCAGACAGCAGCACAGGTTGCCCAGGTGCATCCGCCCGCTGGGGCTGGGGGCATACCGCCCCACCACCGCACTCATTCGGTGCGGGCCGTCTGCTCCAGGGTGCAGCGGCCGTCGCCCAACACCCGGATGTGGGCCCGGTAGAAGGCCGCCACCGCCCTGCGCATGGCGTCGGCGTCGGCACAGGCTGCCGTCTCCACCGCCGAGTGCATGGCCAGCTGGGGAAGGCCGATGTCCACCGTGGGCACCGGCACCGTGTTGGCCTGCAGGTTGCCCAGGGTGCTGCCCCCGGGCACGTCGGCCCGGTTGGCAAAGCGCTGGACGGGCACCTCCGCCATGCGGCAGATCTCCCCGAACACCGCCCCGGAGTAGGCGGTGGTGGAATATTTCTGGGTGGCGTTGTACTTGACCACTACGCCGCCGCCCAGGCGCACCGGGCTGGCGGGGTCGGATTTCTCGGGAAAGTTGGGATGGGTGGCGTGGGCGTTGTCCGCCGACAGGCAGAAGCTGTTGGCCAGCGCCCGGGCCATGCCCTGGCCGCTGTGGGGGACGGCGTCCAGGATGCGGTCGAACAGATCCCGCACAAAGGTGCTCTGGGCGCCCTGGCGGGTGGAGCTGCCCACCTCCTCGTTGTCCAGCATGGCCCACACGGGGGCGCAGGCGCTGTCACAGCCGGCGTCGGCATCCAGAAAGCCCAGCAGGGTGGACGCCGCGCAGCCCAGGTCGTCGATGCGGGGGGAGAGATAGTATTCCCCCTCGGGGCCGGTGCGCACCGGCTCCTGCAGGGTGGTGAGCAGCAGCTCGCTGTCCACGATGTCCGATTCGGGCAGGCCCAGGGCCTCGGCCACCAGGGCCTGGATGGACTTGCAGCCCTCGGGGCCGTAGAGGGGCTGCATATCCACCTGGGCGTTGTAGGCATGGCCGGAGTTGCAGCTGCGGTCAAAGTGGATGCACAGGGAGGGGATTACCGCCACGGGACGGTGGATGTCCACCAGCCGGGTGTCCAGGCCGTCCCCGGTGCGCACCAGCACCCGGCCCGCCACGCCCAGGGGCCGGTCCAGCCAGGTGGGCATGATCATGCCGCCGTAGCCCTCCACCGGCAGGCGCTCGCACCCGGCCACGGTGGACTTGGCGGGCTTCAGCCGCCAGCCCGGGTTGTCCGAGTGGGAGATGGACATCCGCCATCCGCCGATGCCGTGCTCCGGCACCCGCCACGCTGCGATGGAGGACCCGTTGCGGGTGACATAATCCCGGCCGCCGGGGGCCAGGTTCCAGTAATCGGATTCTTCCAGTTTGGTATAGCCGGCCTCCTCCAGCCAGCGGGCGGCCTCGGCCACCGCGTGCCAGGGGGTCACGCCTGCCCGCAGAAAGGCGAACAGGCGGTCAAGAGTCTGTGTATCCTGCATAGTGAAGCAAAACCTTCCTTCTCAAAGCTGACCGGGCCGGGGAAAGGGCGGGCCTCCGGCCCGGCTTCCCCGGGACTTCCGGGAAATTTCTGATATTCTCTATTGTACCCGAATCCGCGGGCGGGGGCAACCGTGCCCCGGCGGGGCAAAACCGGCGCCGCCAAAGGCAAAAGGGCGATGCCACGGCAAAAGCCGTGTCCCGGCGGTCCCGGAGCGCCCGGGAAAAATTTGGGGCGGATTTTTTGGCAAAGCTGCCCGGGAGGGCTTGCATCCCGGGTGTGAATCCACTATATTGGATGCAGGTCATTTTGACAAGTACGCACTTTTTGGATACCGCCTCTCCGGCGGGGAAGGAGAACCCTATGAGACCGAATCCCGACTGCGACTGCCGCTATGCCGACGTGGGCTGCGACAAGATGGAATGGGTCATGGACAAGATCAGCGGTAAGTGGAAGATGCGCATCCTGTTCATGGTGGGCGCCCACGGCACCCTGCGCTACGGGGAGCTGCGGCGGCTGCTGGGGGACATCACCCACAAGATGCTCAGCGCCCAGCTCAAGGAACTGGCCGCCGACGGGCTGATCGCCCGGCATGACTATGCCGAGGTGCCGCCCCGGGTGGATTACTCCCTCACCGAGCACGGACAGGCGCTGATGCCGGTGTTCGACGCCATCCAGAACTACCTCCGCCGCTACGGCTGCACCTGCCCGGACCCCTGCGACGCCTGCAAGGGGGGCGGG
>JAHZHS010000002.1:0-288 GCA_019420135.1 Oscillospiraceae bacterium
TGGGAAACACACCCGCCACCTTTCCTTCCTCACAGACCAGAAAGCTGTGGGGATGCAGTTCCAGCCGGCCGCATTCGGGGGTATATATCACGTTGCCCCTGAGGGCAAAAGTTTCTTGCATTTGTATGACTCCTTTTGGAAAAACTGGCCGCTCTGGCGTAAAAAGGCGCAGCCGTTGCGTATTATAGCGGAAAGCCGGAAAAAGTACAAGAGGGTGTTTTTTCCCTGTCCGGTCTGCCCAATTTCTCCCGTTCCGGGAGGAGGCTGCGGGCAGAACGCGTTTTCTGT
>JAHZHS010000002.1:298-21726 GCA_019420135.1 Oscillospiraceae bacterium
CCCGGCTGATTGTCCCCTACGCTGTCGGACCTTTCGGCCAGCGCATCAGCCTCCCTTTTTGTTCCCCGAATAAGGCCCGCCTCCTTCAAACAGGAAGCGGGCCTTGTTCGTGTGCCTATGTCAGGGGAAACATGTGGAATTTTCTCGGTCATAATTCGTTCAAATATTGTTTGGAGATTCTTCAAAAAGTTTCTATACCCTTTTCAAAATTTGGGCGTATTCTATATACAACAGCCAGAGACACCGGAGCGCCGGCGTCAGCTGCCATCACTGTCCCCTGACCATGCGAGGGCAAGTGCCCGGTCAGGAGCAGACAACCAACAAGGCCGCAGCGGCCATTTGAATAGATGCGTGCAACGCCACCCATACGGCCCCGGGCCGCGGGTGGCGCGCTGCTTTTCTCTGCACAAAACCAGCCTTGCCCGTGTCCGGAGCCTTTCACAGCATTCCGGATACGGGCACGGCTGTATTATTGTATTTTGGTGCAGGCGCGGAGGGAAAAGCTCCTCATGCAGGACAGGCTCAGGCGGGCAGAGTCTCGATGCGGGTGCAGACCTGCTCCAGCAGGCTGTCGCTGTGGCTGACGACGAGCAGGCCCAGATTGCGGCGCTCTGCCTCCCCGATGAGAAAATTCCAGATCTGCGCCTGGGTGACCAGGTCCAGCATGGCGGAGATCTCATCGCACAAAAGAAACCGGGTGGCCGGGTTGAGGGCCCGGGCCAGGCAGAATCTCTGCAGCTCGCCCCCCGACAGTTCCGCCGGGAAGCGCTCCAGCCAGCCGTCCTCGATGTGCAGGGCCTGGATCAGGCGCCGGTCCACCGGGCCGCTTTCCTCCAGGGTCACCCCCAGGCGGAGCAGCGGGTCCACCACCGTCTCCGGGTGCTGCCACATCATCTGCACCGGGCAGACGCCCTTTCTGCCGTAGACCGGCTGGCCGTCCAGCAGCACCTGGCCGGATTGGGGGCGCTCATACCCGGCCAGCAGACGGCAGAGGGTGGTCTTGCCCCGTCCGCTGGGGGCCTTGAGCCCCACCCGCTCCCCTGACTCAATGGTCAGGTCGATGTTCTGGAGTACCGGCGCGCCGTGGCGGCCCCGGTAGGTGAAGGTCACATGGTTTGCTTGCAGGGTCATGGTCATTCCTCCCTCTGTGGATTCAGGCAGCGCACCATTCCCCCCTGCCAGGGGCGCAGGGGCAGATCGGCGGCCTCCCGGCACTGGGGCGTACTGCGGGCGCACTGTCCCGCAAAGGGACAGCCCGCCGTCTGGGTGCCGGGATAGGGCTGGGCGCCTGCAATGGGCCGGAAGCCGTGCTCCGGCATGGCCCGCCACAGCGCCCGGGTAAAGGGGTGGCGCAGCGTCGCCGGGTGGTCAAAGTCTGCTGCCGAGGCCACCTCAATGGTCTGCCCCGCGTAAAAGACCGCCACCTGATCGGCAATGGTCAGGGCCAGCTCCAGGTCGTGGGTGATGAGCAGCACCCCGGCGCCGCCCTCGGCCAGCTCCCGGAAATGCCCCAGGATCCGCCCTGCGGCCTTGGCATCCAGCCCCGGGGTGGGCTCGTCGGCAATGATGAGGCGGGGTTCGTGGGTGACTGCCGTGGCAATGAGCACCCGGCGCGCCATGCCGCCGGACAGTTCAAAGGGATAGAGTTCCTCCGTCCCGGCGGCGAGGCCGTAGCGGGCCAGGGCTTTGCGGGCACGCTGTTTCGCATCGGGGGCGGCATCGTCCCCCCGCACCTGCTCCCCCACCTTCATGAGCGGGTCCAGGTAGGTGACCCCTTGGGGTACCAGCACGATCTCCCGGCCCCGGAGCCTGGCCGCCCGTTTGGGGGTCAGGTCGCTGCCGTCGTAGAGAATTCGCCCTTCCATATGGCTGTTACGGGGCAGGATGTGCAGAATGCCGTGGGCCAGCAGGCTTTTGCCGGAACCGCTGGCTCCCACCACCGCCACCACCTGTCCCGGCTCAATTTTCAGGGACAGATCCCTGATGACCGGCAGCTCCCGCCGCCGGGTACCCTTGGCGTACTGGGTGAAGTGAATGGACATATGTTGAATTTCCAGTATCGGCTGCATGGTTTCCTCCTCATTCCTGAGCGCTGGCGGGGTCGAGCAGCAGACGGATCCGCTCGCCCAAAAGCGCAAACAACAGCACCACGATCACCAGCGAAATGCCGGGGAAGAGCGCCAGCCACCACTTGCCGGTGGTCAGGTAGCGCATGCTCTCGGACAGGATGACGCCGATGGCGGGCTGTTCCGACGACAGGCCGAAGCCCAGGAAGGTCACGCTGGCCTCGTGGAGGATGGCATGGGGAAACAGCAGAATCAGCCCGGTGAGAAACTGGGGCATCAAATGAACCAGCATATGCCGGCGGACGATGTCCCAACGGCGGACGCCCAGCTTCTGGGCTGCCAGGATGTAGGGCGCCTGCCGCAGCTGCATGACCTCCCCCCGGATGACCCGGGCCAGGGAGGTCCAGTGGCTGAGGGCCACACCGGTCACCACGCCCAAAAAGCCCTTGCCGCAGGCAATGGAGATAAGCATGACCAGCAGGATATGGGGAATGCCCATGACCAGGTCGATGCAGAAGCAGACGACGCTGTCCGCCCATCGGCCCATGGTGGCCGAGACGATGCCCATGACCAGTGCGATGCAGGCGCTGACCGCTGCGGTGAGCAGGCCGATGCGGATGCTCAGGGAAAGGCCCGCCAGCGTCCGGGCCAGCATATCCCGGCCCATCCAGTCGGTGCCGAAGGGATATTCCAGACAGGGCATGAGGTTTTTGCGGGCGAAGTCGCTCTCCATGGCCCGGCCGTTGAGGAGGATGCCCGCCACGGTGACGGCAGCCAGCACCGCCACGGCAAACACAATCAGCCAAAGGGTGCTGCGTCTGCGGTTGGTTACTTTCATTCTCTGGCCGCCCCCCTTCGGATTTTGGGATCCACAACGCCATAGAGCAGGTCCGCCACCAGGTTGCCGCCGAACACGATGGCCGCCGTGATGACCGTGATGCCCAGCAGCAGGGGCATGTCGCTGCCCAGGCCCGCCGTGACGGCAGCCTGGCCCAGGCCGGGATAGGTAAAGACCTGCTCCACCACCACCGAACCGCCGATGATCTCGCTGATGGAGGCAAACTGCAGGGTGATGGCGGGCAGGGCCACATTGCGCAGGCCGTGGCGCAGCACGATGCGCAGTTCCGACTCGCCCCGGGCACGGGCGAACAGGGCGTAGTCGCTGTTGAGGACATCCACCATCTTCTCCCGGGTGTGGAGGGCAATATTTGCCACGCCGGTGATGCTCAGCGTCAGGGCAGGCAGAATAGCGTGCTGGAGACGGTCGGCCAGGGTGATGCTGGCGGCGTCGGCCCCGATGGGCACTGACAGTCCGATGGGCAGCACCCCCAGCCAGACCGAGAAGATGAGCAGCAGCAGCAAAGCCAGCCAGAAGGTGGGAGTGCTGGAGATCAGCAGGCAGTAGCCCCGGATGAGGCGGTCAGGCAGACGGCCACGGGTGGCCCCCGCCGTCACACCCAGAACAAGGCCCAGAATGCCCGAAATGATCCAGGCAAAGAGCAGCAGCCACAGAGACCCGGCCAGCCGCTGGCCGACCACCTCCAGTACCGGCTGGCGGTAGAGCAGCGAGGTGCCGAAGTCCCCGTGCAGCACATCTCCCAGCCAGCCCAGGTAGCGCTCCACCGGCGGGGTGCCCACACCCCAGTAGGCTTCCAGCTTGGCCACCTGTTCCTGGCTCATGGAGCCCAGGGCCACCTGGCCCACATTAGTCTGCAGCGGATCCAGGGGAGAAGCCGTCATCAGGGCAAAGGTCAGGATGCTGACCCCCAGCAGGAGCAGAGCCATCCTGAGCAGCTTGCCCGCGGCAAACCGGAGGCGGTGTTTCAATCAAAATCCCTTCTTTCCAAACATTCCGGGGGAATCTCCGCCCGCGGCACAGCCGCACAACGGGCCGGCGGTCTCCGGCCCATTGTGCGGCTGTGTCTTTTGGCAGGATGGTCCCGAGGACCGGTATGAAATGCCCTGCGTGGCAGGGCGGAGATGGTTATGCCCAGTCCCACTGGTCCACGTTGTTCACAATGGACCAGCCGTGGCCGTGGGGGTGGATCTTCTGCTCGGCGATCTGCAGGCCGTCCCGCACCCAGTACAGGTGGCTGACGTTCACCAGCCACACCCAGGGGATGTCACCGTCCTGGGTGACGCCGGTGGTGCCGTCCCACTGGGCCTGCTGCCACAGTTTGTAGGATTCCTCCAGGTTGCTGCTGGCAAGAGCCTCGTCCATGTACTGGTCCACCGTATCGTTGGAATAGGGCGAGTACTCGGCGGTGCCGGTGTCGGCGGGAGAATAGTAGATGTTATAGAGTTCCATGGGGGTATGGGCACCCCAGCCCCACACCAGCGGGGTGGAGAGGGCCCGGTCGTAGGCGGTATCCCAGCCCACACCCTCGATGGTGCAGCGGATGCCCAGCTCTGCCAGCTGGTTGGACAGGTCGGCGGCCAGGGCCTGACGGACCGAGTCGCCGTTGGAGTAGAGGATGTTCAGCTCCGCCTTGACGCCGTCCTTTTCCCGCACGCCGTCGCTGCCCATGACCCAGCCCGCATCGTCCAGAAGCTTTGCAGCGCCCTCGGGATCGTATTCCACCTCGGAGGCGGGATTGTACCAGGGCAGCTGATCGCAGACGCTGTACGCCGGGGTACCGTATCCGTTGAGGACGTTGTCGATCATCTCCTGGCGGTCGATGCCGATATTGATGGCCCGGCGCACCGCCACATCGGAGGTCACCGCATTGCCGGTGGCCACCCCGTCGGCGTTCACCGAGGGCGCGGTGACAGGCAGGTTGATGCCCCGGTTGTCCACCGTCTGGTAGGCGGTGAGGGTGTAGCCGTCAATGGTCTGGTCAGAGTAGGTGGCCGAGGTGTAGGCCACATCCACCTGCCCTGCCTGGGCGGCCAGGAAGGCGGCGTCCTCCTCCATAAAGAGGATGGTGACCTGCTTCATCTTGGGCTGCTCGCCGTAGTAATCGGGGTTGGCCTCCAGAATGATCTGCTGGCCCCGGTCCCATTGCTTGAGGATGTACCGGCCGGAGCCGATGGGGTTGGAACCGTAGGTGGCGCTGTCGTAGGCGTGCTCGGGCACGATGCCCACAATGGCCATGGTGTAGGGCCAGATGGAGAAGGGCTTTGCCATATGGAAGACCACAGTGGTGTCGTCCACCGCCTCGGCATTGTCCAGCATGGTGAAGTCGTTGACCGAGCTGGACGCCTTGACGGTATTGTAGGTGAAGGCCACGTCCTCGGCGGTCAGGGGCTCCCCGTCGGTGAAGCTGACATCGTCCCGGATGGTGACCGTCCAGGTCAGGCCGTCCTCGCTGGACTCGCAGGAGGTGGCCAGGTCGTAGCCGATGGTCAGGTCGGGGTTTGTCACGGTCAGGGTGCTCTGGATCAGCGGCTCATGGACGTGTTCTCCGGCGCCCCAGCCGTAGGCCGGGTCAAAGCCCGCTTCCGGCTCGGAGTTGGTGTCCATGGCAATGACCACCGAGTCCTCGGTCCCGGTCTGTTCGGCAGTGGCCTGGGGCTGGCTGGAGCCTTGGGCGCCGCAGCCCGCCAGAAGTCCCACCGCCATGGCAGCGGCCAGCAACAGTGAAGTGATCCGTTTTGTCTGCATCATCGTTCATCCCTTTCTGTAATGGACCCCGCCGGATTTCCGCCGCGGGGATGCGGCCGACGATCAGGTGTTGCCGTCGATCTTTCGCAGGACCTCCTCCAGCACCTGCTGGTAGGAGACGCCCTTTTCCCGTGCCAGGGCGGCGGCGTCCTCATACTCCGGCTTTGCGTGGCGGATGCCGAAGCCCCGGGCATACTTGACCCGCACCGGCCCCCACTGGGTTTCCACCGTTCCCACCGAGGGCTCCAGGAAATACTTTTCACACCGGCGGACCCGCAGGCCGTTGCTGGTGGTGTAGCGCAGTACCTCCCGTGCCAGGTCGGAGATCTTGTCCGCGTCGCACAGCACGGTGAGCAGATGGCCGGGGCGGCCTTTCTTCATGGTGCCGGGCACAGTGTAGACGTCCAGGGCACCCAGTTCCAGCAGGCGGCTGCAGGCAAAGGACAGAGCCTCGGGGCTCATGTCGTCAATGTTGCAGACCAGCTCGGTGATCTGGCCGTTGGCTTCCTCCCGGGTATTGCCCCAGAAGCTGCGCACGCAGTTGGCCTGGCCGAAATCCTTGGTGCCGATGCCCAAGCCGATCTGCTCCACCGTCATGACCGGCATGGGGCCGAAGCCCGACGCAAAATGGGCCAGCAGCGCCGCACCGGTGGGGGTGCACAGCTCGCCCATGATGCTGCCGCCGTAGGTGGGGACCCCTTCCAGCAGGTTGGCGGTGGCGGGGGCAGGCACCGGCATGATGCCGTGGGCGCAGCGCACCGTGCCGCTGCCCACGTGGATGGGCGAGACGACGATCTGATCCGGGTGCAGCAGGTAGAGGGCATAGCAGACACCGGTCACATCGGCCACGGCGTCCAGGGCGCCCACCTCATGGTAGTGGACATCACCCACCGGGCAGCCGTGGGCCTTGGCCTCGGCTTTGGCAATGTCGTCGTAGACCGCCCGGGCCGCAGTGCGCACCTCCTGGGGCAAAGGCAGGGCGTCGATGATCTCCGCAATATGTCCCGGCGTGGCATGATGATGGGCGTGGGCATGGTCGTGGACGTGCTCCCCGCCGTGCATATGGTCGTGCTCCTCATGGGGATGCTCATGGTCATGATGGTGTTCGTGGTCATGGGCATGGTCGTGGGGATGGCTGTGGAGATGGGGTTCATCCTGTGCCTCGCCGTGGGAATGACCGGGGGCGGCGGGTTCTACCTCCTCCTCGCCGTGGACGGTCACCGTCATATGGGTGCCCGCAATGCCGCAGGTCTTGGCCGCCTTGGCTTGCAGCGCAACACCGGGCAGGCCCAGGCCGTTCATGGTGTTCAGGAAAGCTTCCTTGTCGGGCAGCAGTTCATACAGGGACGCCATGAGCATATCCCCCGCCGCCCCCATGGCACACTCGATATACAACGTTTTCATTTTGTCTCCAGTCCTTCCATTTGGTTGATGCGGCTGGCGAGATACCCCGCCCCGAAACCGTTGTCGATATTGACCACACTGCAGCCCGATGCGCAGGAGTTGAGCATGGAAAGCAGTGCCGAAAGTCCGCCGAAGCTGGCGCCGTAGCCCACGCTGGTGGGCACCGCAATGACCGGGCAGTCCACCAGTCCGCCGATGACCGATGCCAGGGCGCCCTCCATGCCGGCCACCGCCACCACGCAGCGGGCCTGCATGAGTACATCCAGGTTGGACAGCAGCCGGTGCAGCCCGGCCACACCCACGTCGTACAGGCGGGTCACATGGTTGCCCATGGCCTCGGCGGTGAGGGCGGCTTCCTCGGCCACCGGCATATCACTGGTGCCGCCTGTTGCCACCACAATATTGCCCAGGTCCCGCCGCTCCCCGGGAAAGGCCAGGCCCAGACGGGGGCTCTCGTGGTACTCCAAAGGCACCTGGGAGGCCACATAGTCGGCAGCCTCCCTGCCCATGCGGGTGATGAGGATGTTTCTGCATCCCCGCTCCCCCATGGCCGCCGCAATGCCCGCGATCTGCTCCGGCGTCTTGCCCGCGCCGTAGATGACCTCGGCGGCACCCTGGCGCACGCTGCGGTGCAGGTCCACCTTGGCATAGCCCAGGTCTTCAAAAGGGGCTTCTTTCAGCTCCAGCAGGGCGTCCTCCGGCTTGGTCTCACCGTTGGCAACGCTGCGCAGAAGGCAAAGGATGTCATGCTTGTTGTCCATGTTGCTCCTCCTTTTATACCGACGCCCCGCGGGGCGCAAGGTCCAATGTCACGGCTGCAAATTCCGGCGCCAGGGCTTTCAGGATCTCCTCCCGCTTTGCCAGCACCAGGGGCAGCTGATCTTCGGTCACCTGCAGCCGGGCTGCACCGCCTGCCACCCGGACCCGGAAGTCGGTGAATCCCAGCCCGGCCATGGCGGCCTCGGCCTTTTCCACTTTGGACAGCATCTCCGCCGTGAGGGTTGTGCCGGTGGGGATGCGGGTGGCCAGGCAGGCGTAGGCGGGCTTGTTCCAGGTGAAGAGCCCCGCCTCCCGGGACAGGCGGCGGACCTCCACCTTGGTGATTCCGCACTCCCGCAGAGGAGAACGGACTTCCAGCTCCCGCAGCGCCACCATGCCGGGGCGGTCCCCCGCGTCGTCGGAGGCATTGGTGCCGTCCAAAAGCACGGTGTAACCGTCGTCGGCCGCCGCCTGTCGCAGCTGGGTAAACAGCGCTTTTTTGCAGTAGTAGCAGCGGCGGGGACCGTTTTCGGCGGCCTTTTCCACCGCCAGCACATCCAGTTCAATGACGGTCATGGGCACATCCAGCTCTTTTGCCAGACGGCGGGCATCCTCCAGCTCAAAGGCGGGCTGAAAGGCCGTCTTGATGTAGTAGGCACGCAGGTCACAGCCGTAGCGTTTGGACGCCCACATCAGAAAGGCCGAGTCCGTCCCGCCCGAAAATGCCAGCGCCGCCCGGGGTACCTGATGAAAAAACTGTTCCAGTGTCATGGAAACTCTCCTCTCCGGCCAGCCGCAGACAGGATGGCCGCGGCCGGGGTTTGTTTCTTTATTTTATGAATCAATGTTCGGGACAAAAAAGGAGGCGCCCGCTTTCCTGCTGAAAGCAGACGCCTTCCTGGCATCCGAATCCTTGAATCTTTCTGTGTCGGGTTGTGTCGCAGGGCTGATGCCGTTTCTCACACACCCGCAAGCGGCTTCAGCCGCAATTCACCGGCTTCCTGCCGTGTGATCGGGTTTGCATACAGTCTGAAGTGCGTCCACCGCACTCTGGATCAGCCGGGACATGGGCAATTCCTGGGCCCCCGCGACAATGTTGTCGCATTGATTGACGGGCACCAGTATCCGTGCGGCGGAACTTTGCCCCACCGCCGCGGCAGCTTTGGGGGTGATCTCCCCCAGCATGGCATCGGCAATGACGATGCCCACAGGCCCCAGGATGACATCCGCCTTGCGGCATCCCACAAGGATGGCATTCTCGCCGGTGGCGGCCTGGTCAGCCCCGGCACGCAGCATGGCGGTGGTCGCCGCGCTGTTGGTACCCACGGCCAGCACCCACATGCCGGGGCACTGCGCCTTGATTGCCGCGACCAGCTGACGGCCCAATCCGCCGCCCTGGCCGTCAATGACCATGACCTTCAACATTTATCACCTTGCCTGTCCAAGGGCATTATCCCATAGCGTGAAAAAAAAGTCAAGGAAATGCACAGATGTCCTGTTTTGGGAGAATCTCCACACAGGTGTCCTGCCGTCAGCCGGGCAAAAAGCACTTGATTTGCGTCAATTCTCATGGTATACTAATCGAGTATCAGCCGGTGTGTTGGAATTGGCAGACGAGACGGACTCAAAATCCGTTGCTGGCAACAGCGTGTGGGTTCGACCCCCACCACCGGCACCATATGGGAATGGACTGCGCTCCATTCAAAACGTCCAGCCTTTTGGCTGGGCGTTTTTGTTATCTTCTGCGGTTTCTTCTCCGCACGTTTTGCATAACGCTCTCTCCCCTTGCATAGTATCACAACGGCCGAAACGGAATATATTGATACAGGCGCCGGTCCAAGTCGGAAGGCGCTTTCTATTCTGGTTTGCGGGGTGTGCTTATGTGTGGAATTGCCGGTTTTTCCAGTTTCAACCGTGATTTTCTTCAGGATGCCGGGGGCTGGACGCAGGTTCTGATAAAGATGCGGACAGCCATCGCCCACCGGGGACGGGACCAGACGGGGGAATATCTGCGCTGCCACGTGGGGCTTTCCCACACCCGGCTGTCCATCCGGGATCTGGCCGGCGGTGCCCAGCCCATGCTGCGCCGCCGGGGAGAGCGGGAATATGGAATCGTCTACAACGGGGAGATTTATAACACCGAGGAGCTGAAGCGGGATCTCTGCCGCCGGGGCTACCGTTTTGAAACCACCTGCGATACTGAGGTGATCCTTTGCGGATACATGGAATACGGGATGGAAGTGGCGAAAAAGCTCAACGGGATTTACGCCTTTGCCATCTGGGACAGTGAGCAGGAGCGGCTGTTTCTCTGCCGGGACCGGATGGGGGTCAAACCGCTATTCTATGCCGTGAAAGAGGATACCCTTGTTTTCGGCTCGGAGCCAAAGGCCCTGTTTGCCCATCCGCTGGTTCACCCAGAGGCCGATCTGGACAGCTTCCGGGAAATTTTCGGCGTAGGCCCGGCAAGGACTCCCGGATGCGGTGTGTTCCGGGATCTGCGGGAGGTCAAACCAGGCTGCATTGTGGAGTTTTCCCGGACAGGAATCCAGGAACAACCCTACTGGGTTCTGGAAGCCAGACCTCACACCGACAGTTATGCCCAGACGGTGGAAACCGTCTCCTGGCTGTTGCGGGACGCTGTAAAGCGGCAGCTGGTGTCCGATGTGCCGGTGTGCAGTTTTCTGTCCGGCGGAGTTGATTCCAGCGTGGTGACTGCCATAGCCTCCCGGGAACTGGGGACGGAGGGGGTCACACTCAACACCTTTTCCTTCGACTTTGCCCATAACGACACCTGTTTTCAGTCCAACGCCTTTCAGCCCACCCGGGACCGCCCCTATGTGGATCAGGTGCTGGAGCTGTATCCCCTGCATCATACCTATCTGGAGTGTGACGAGGGAACGCTGGCTGATCTTCTGGATGATGCAGTCCGGATGAAAGATCTGCCCGGCATGACCGATGTGGATGCCTCTCTCCTCTACTTCTGCGGCCTGGTCAAACAGCACAACAAGGTAGCGCTGACCGGCGAGTGTGCGGATGAAATTTTCGGTGGGTATCCCTGGTTTTACCGGGAGGAACTGCTGCATGCCGATGGTTTCCCCTGGTCCAGCGATCTTTCCTCCAGGACTGCTCTGCTTTCTGAGGAAGCCATCCGGGAACTGGACCTGGAAGAATACACCAGGGAAAAGTATCAGTCCACCCTGGCCCGGACCCCGGTACTTTCCGGAGAGCCTGAGAATGCCCGGCGCCACCGGGAAATGAGTTTTCTCAACCTGCGGTGGTTCATGCAGACACTGCTGGATCGCATGGACCGCACCAGCATGGCCTGGGGATTGGAGGCCCGGGTTCCCTTTGCGGACCACAGGATCGTGGAATACGTATACAATGTGCCGTGGGAGATGAAATATGCCGACGGGATGGAAAAGAAACTGCTGCGGGACGCCTGCCGGGATCTGCTGCCGCCTCAGCTGCTGTACCGGAAAAAGAGTCCCTATCCCAAGACCTATTCCCCGGTCTACGAGGCTTTGCTGTCAGAGCGCTTCCGGAAGATGCTGGCCGATCCTCAGGCACCGGTGCAGCGCTTCTTGGACAAGAAAAAGGCGGAGCGGTTTCTCGCCCAGCCCAAGGACTACGGCAAACCGTGGTTCGGTCAGCTGATGGCAGGCCCCCAGATGCTGGCCTATTTCCTGCAGATCAACTACTGGATGCAGCAGTATCATATCGGGTAAAAATAGGCGGATTTCTCTGCAGGTCCTGCTACCTTTCTCTGCGATATGGGCCGGGGCTCACTGCCCTGATTCGCTGTGCTCCACCGCGAATTCCAGCAGCCGCCGGGCGGCCGGGGGCAGAAAAATTTCCTTGTCGTGCACCGCAAAGAGTTCCCTTTTGTAGGCGGGAGCGGCAATGCGCAGCACCGCCACATTCAGGCGGTACAGCACCGCCATATCCGGCACTACGGCGATGCCGAACCCCTGGGCTACCAGTCCGGCAATGACCTGATCCTCCTCCGTCTCATACGCCACCTTGGGCCGGCCGCCTGCGGCCGCAAAAAGGTCATCGATCACGCCACGCAGGCCGGGGCCCTGCCCGAAGCAGATCTGAGGATAGGGCAAGGCCTCCGCCAGGTCAATGCTCTGCCGGCAGGCCAGAGGATGGTCTTTCGGTACGATCAGCACCAGCTCCTGCCTTGTCACCGGTACAGCCGTCAGCCGTGGCTCCCCTTCCGGCCGGGAGCAGAACACCAGATTATATTTTTGCCTCTTCAGCCCGTCCAGCAGTCCCGGTGTGCGGTCGGTATGAAATTCCAACCGGATATTCCTGCCCGGGTTGGCCGCCAGAAAAGCTGCGGCCAGCCCGGGGATATACTCGGTCCCCAGCGAGCGCAGAAAACCCAGCCGGATCAATCCCTCCCCCTGGGCACTGTGCTGCAGGGAGGTCACGCCCCGGTCCAGCGTTGCCAGCGTCCGCCGGGCACAATCGAGAAACTCCTCCCCATACCGGGTGAGCCGGGTATTGCGGCCGGTCTTTTCGAACAGCGGCACGCCCAGCTCCCCTTCCAGCGTGCGAATGGCGTGGCTCAGACTTGGCTGAGCAATACAAAGCTGCTCGGCTGCCCGGGTATAGTGACCTACCTCGGCCAGACGGACAAAATATCGCAGATATTCCAGATTCATGCCCCATGCCCCCTTATTTTTTGTATTATAGCATACTGATAGAAAAAAACTATCATTCCATCAAAATGATTTATTTTACATTTACTCCCGTGGTGAGTACAATGGGAAGATGGATTCAGTAATTATTACAAAAAGTGGGGGCTTGTTTTGTGGAAAACAGTAAATCGATCCGTCATCTGCCGCTGTTCCCCGGAGAATTGGCTCTGGTCATTGCAGTGGCCATCAACTCCTTCGGCGTCGTGCTGATGCTCTACTCCGGTTCGGGCATCTCCGCCATCTCCAGCGTACCCTATGCCTTCTCGGAGGTCCTGCCTTTCTTCACCCTGGGCACCTGGACCTATCTTTTCCAGGCAGCTCTGGTGTTCAGCCTGATGGTGCTGCGCCGTCGGTTTGTCGTATCCTACCTGTTCAGCTTTGTCGTCGGGTTTGTCTTTGGCGAGCTGCTGGATGTCCATGAACTCTGGATCGACATTTTGCCCACCGCCATCGGCTGGCGGGTCGTTTATTTCGTCGTCAGCTATCTGCTCATCAGTCTCGGCATCGCACTTTCCAACCGCTGCGGCCTGCCCATCGTGCCCACCGATCTCTTCCCCCGGGAACTCTCCCAGATCACCGGCGTCAGCTATCCCAAAATCAAGATCTCTTTTGACGCCATCTGCCTGGTGGTCACTGCGGCCATGACCTTCCTCTGCCTGGGCCATGTGCTGGGGCTTGGTATCGGCACCGTACTGGCCGCCCTGACCATGGGCAAGACCATCGGTATCATCGGCAACTGGCTGGACCGGCATTTCACCTTTGCCGTCGGCCTGCATCTGCACAAAGCAGGACAGGCAACCAAATAACTTCCAACAAATAGAGCGGGCCGCCCTGGGGCGGCCCGCTTTTTGTTTGTGTTATGCGGTATAGTCGATGGTGAAGGTGACTGGTCCTTCCAGCGTGAATTCGGTGTTGTTGGGGATGCTGTTGGAAGCGCTGCCCTCCACCGTCACGGGGGTGTCGGTAGTGATGGAGACATCATCCGGCGTTGCACTGGCACTGCTGGTGTCGATCTTGTTGACCACACCGGTCATCATGGGAACGGTGTACTGGGTGCCGTTTTCCACCACGGTGCACTCCACGGTCTGACCGGTATAATCCGGCATGGAGGGAACTTCCGAGATGTCCACCACACTGGGGATTGCCGACTGATGCACGCCAAAGCTGTCCAGACGAAGGATCAGCTTGACCGCCATGGTATCGTCGAGGTAAACCTCATAGAAGTTTCCGTTGGAATCGGCCAGATTGTCTCGGTAAGTAGCCTGTCCCATCAGGTCGTTATACGGCACGTACATCTCGTTCATGCCGGAATTCTGATGCTCCTGCAGCGAGTAGGATTCCAGCGGCATTCCGCCGTCCTTGAGGGTGTAAAGCGGGTAGAAGGTGTCGCACGCCGCCATCTGGAAGGAAGTATCCGTGTAAAACTTGCACATGGAGGCGCCGTCATCGTTCCAGGTGAGGCTCCACCCGAAATCTCCGTCGGGATTCACGGTATTGTAGGCATTGTTGGCATAGGGCACACTGTCCCGCAGCCAGTTGAGGTTGCCGTCCTCATCGTACCAGGAGTAGAAGGTTCCCACATAACTCGGTTCGGATTCCATCCGGGCATTGCCGCCCTCTGCCGGCATTCCTACCTCATATTGTTTCACTTCCACTTTGAGAGCCTTGCCGGAACCGGCCGGAGCCAACAGGGTGGTCGAGTTGGCCAGGAACAGATCCTTCAAATTGAAATCGGCCTTGTCATGGCTCTGCACCCAGGCCAGGTCGCTGACCGAGGTCACCGTGGTCTCCGGCTCCGGTGTGGGGGTGGGGTCGGGCGTGGGCGTCGGGGTGGGAGCCGGGGTGGCTGTGGCCTGGGCCGTCTCCGCCGGGGCAGTCTCTGTGGTGGATTCACTCTGGGGTTCGCTGGAGCAGGCGGCCAGGGAAACCACCATGACAGCCGTAAGACCCAGGGCTGCCACTTTTTGCAACTGTTTCATACTTGATCCATTCCTTCCAATTTCTGCTCGGACGGCCATCAGGGAGCGGACATCCGGCCTCACCGTGGAAGCTTCCATGCTTCCCGGTTCGATTTTCATTATAGCCCCGGAATGCGGAGAAGTAAATGTGCGGGCATAAAGAAGGCACTTTTTGGGATGGATGCGCAGTTTTCCCTGGATGCGGAGACGGGAATTGCCTTCCTGAAAAAATGCACCTTTTTTCCTTTTTTCTATTGACAAACGGCGGTGGCAGGAATATAGTATAGTCATATGAACAAACGTTCACATGAAAGGATGAGGCGAATGTCAACCTCCGAAACGCCCCGCATCAATCCCGCCCCCGCGGAAGGAGAATTCCTGGCCGCACAGCCCGACGTAGTGGCACGGCTGCGGGAGGATCTGCCCGACGACGAGGTGCTGTACGATCTGGCCGAGCTGTTCCGCATGTTCGCGGATTCCACCCGCATCAAGATCCTCTACGCCCTGTTTGAGAGTGAACTCTGTGTGGGGGACATTGCCCAGCTGCTCAACCTGTCCCAGAGTTCGGTCAGCCACCAGCTGCGGCTGCTGAAAAACAGCAAGCTGGTCAAGTTCCGCCGGGAGGGCAAGGTCATCTTTTACTCGCTGGACGACGACCACGTCCGCAGCATGATTGCCCTGGGCATGGAGCATGTGGAAGAGTAACCCGTTTTACCAATGATAAAGGAGTGTTTTGTCATGCAGAAGAAATTCAACATCGAAGTGGACTGCGCCAACTGCGCTGCCAAAATCGAGACCGCCCTCAACAAGATGGAGGGCGTCAACCGCGCCAGCGTCAGCTTTATGACCCAGAAACTGGTGCTGGATGCCGACGACGACCGGTTTTCCGCCGTTCTGAAAGATGCCGTCAAGGCGGCCAAGAAGATCGAACCGGACTTTGAGATTGAGCTGTAACAGGCCGGGTTCACAATACACAGTTGGGGGCAATCACCTATGACAAAAAAGCAGAAAAAGATGCTTTACCGCATCATTGCCGCTGCGGTACTGCTGGTGGCCGTGGCCGTTGTGACCGAGCTGGTGCCCATGCCGCAGGTTTTGCAGTTTGCGCTGCATCTGGTGCCCTATCTGGTGATCGGATGGGATATTCTGCGCAAGGCGGTGCTGGGGATCATCCACGGCGAAGTATTTGACGAGAACTTCCTCATGGCCATCGCCACGGTGGGTGCCATGGGCGTGGGCGAATACCGGGAAGGCGTGGCCGTCATGCTGTTCTATCAGGTGGGAGAGCTGTTCCAGAGCTACGCGGTGGGCAAGAGCCGCCGCAGCATTGCCGCCCTCATGGATATCCGTCCCGACAGCGCCAATCTGGAGCAGGCCGACGGCAGCGTCACCGCCGTCGATCCTGACGAGGTCCCCGTGGGCGCAGTCATTGTGGTGCGTCCCGGGGAGCGGGTTCCCCTGGACGGCACCGTCCTCACCGGCGAATCCAGCCTGAACACCAGCGCCCTCACCGGCGAGAGCGTGCCCCGCACCGTCCGTCCCGGGGATGAGATCATCAGCGGCTGTGTCAACGGCGACGGCCTGCTGCGCATGGAGGTCCGCAAGCCCTACGGGGAATCCACCGTGGCCAAGATCCTGGATCTGGTGGAGAATTCCAGCCTGAAAAAGGCCCGGGCGGAAAACTTCATCACCAAGTTTGCCCGGTATTACACCCCTGCCGTCTGCTTCGCCGCGCTGGCCCTGGCAATCCTGCCACCGCTGTTTCTGGGCGGCTGGATGACCTGGTTCCTGCGGGCGTTGACCTTCCTGGTCATCAGCTGCCCCTGCGCCCTGGTCATCAGCATCCCGCTGACCTTCTTTGGGGGCATCGGCGGGGCTTCCCGGCAGGGGGTGCTCATCAAAGGCGGCAACTATATGGAAGCCCTTGCCCACACCGAGACCGCTGTCTTTGACAAGACCGGCACCCTGACCCGGGGCGTCTTTGCGGTGGAACGCGTCCGCCCCGCGGACGCCCACACCGAAACCGAGGTGCTGGAGCTGGCAGCTCTGGCCGAGAGTTATTCCAGCCATCCCATCAGCAAGAGCCTGCGCACTGCCTGTCAGTCTTCCCTCGACCCCAAACGCACCTCCGATGTCCAGGAGATCGCCGGGCAGGGCATCCGGGCCAGCGTGGACGGCAAGTCCGTGGCGGTGGGCAACGCCCGTCTGATGGAGGCTCTCTCCATCCCCTACACCCCCGACGACGGGGTAGGCACTGTGGTGTATCTGGCCTGCGACGGAGCCTTCTGGGGCTCCATCCTCATTGCGGATGAGATCAAGCCCACCGCTCCCGCGGCCATCGCCAGCCTGAAAGCCCAGGGCGTCCGCACCGTCATGCTCACCGGCGATGCCCCCGCTGTGGCACAACACGTGGCCGGCGAACTGGGCATGGACGAAGTCCATGCGGGGCTGCTGCCCGGGGACAAGGTGGAGCGGGTGGAAGCCCTCCTTGCCGCCAAGCGGCAGGGTTCCAGCCTGGCCTTTGTGGGCGACGGCATCAACGACGCCCCCGTGCTCATGCGGGCGGATGTGGGCATCGCCATGGGCGCGCTGGGCAGCGACGCCGCCATCGAGGCCGCCGATGTGGTGCTGATGGACGACGACCCCGCCAAGCTGTCCCAGGCCATGCGCCTGGCCCGCAAGTGCATGCGCATCGTCTACGAGAACATCATCTTTGCCCTGGGCATCAAACTGGCCTTTCTGGTACTGGGTGCAGTGGGCATCGCCACCATGTGGTGGGCGGTCTTTGCCGACGTGGGCGTCATGGTGCTGGCAGTGCTCAACGCCATGCGGATGCTCTCGGTCCCCAAAAAGCACTGAGCACTCCTTTTCTCCGCAGTCCATACAAAGAAGAACAGGCCCCGGCAGACATCTGCCGGGGCCTGTTTTGTCTGTTGTCTTAGGATTCGTCGTCGGGCCCTGCATAGGTCGGGCGGACGTAGGCATCCACCCGCCATCCGTCCTCGGTGTTGACCAGGCGGATGGTGAGGTGCCCTACCTTGTCGTAGCTCACCGCCCGCCGGGCGATGTAATCCTCGGTGCTCTCCCCGTCCCGGGGGATGGTGTAGTGGGCAATGCGGTAAAATTCCACCATATTGTCGTCCGCCGAGATCAGCTGGAAGGTGTCGGGCACGTCGGACAGTTCGTTGTTGCTGCCGATGCCGATGTCCGCCGCGGCCAGCCTGCCGTCGACGGAGATGAACCTCCAGTCAAAGCCCCGTTCCTCCAGAAAGGCCGGGGTAAATACCGTGAGAAGCTGCTGCTCATAGTATTCCAGGGTGGCGTTCTCCCCCTCCAGGATCTGGTAGAGGAAGGTGGTGCCGGTGTCCGCCTTCCGTTCCACCTCCGGCTGGTCGGAGTAATCCCAGCCGTACTGGTACATGACCGAGAAGGTATCCCCGAACAGCGGCTGGGATGCCTCGTCCGCCCGGGTGTAGACATCGTACTGCTCGGGGGTCAGAAAAGCCTCCGGGCTGTCCACCTCCTCCCCTGCGGGGGTGGGTGCAGGCGTGGGGGTCGGGCCCGGCTCCGGGGTAGCCTGCACCGGCTGGGGTGTGGGGGTGGCTTCCGTCACCGCTGCAGGGGTAGGATCGGGCGCAGGGGTTGCCTCCCCGCCGGGCAGCCGGACAGTCACGGTACAGCCCGCCAGCAGTCCCGCCGTCAGCAGGGTGACCCCAAGGGCATACATTCGTTTCATGAGAATTCCTCCCAGCGCTCAGAATATGGCCTGTCCCGGATACCGGGTGCACAAAGGGGAGGAGTCCGGCCCGGGCGGGCCTTTCTCCTCCCCTGTATCCTATCAGGCAGATGCGTCCGAACTGTGTCCGGGCTTTTTCTCAGCGCAGGAACATCCGCACCAGGCGCTCTTTGAGGCTGGTGTAGGGCTGGTAGCGCATGGTCAGGTCGATCCAGGTCTTTTTGTCCACAATGCTGCGGGTGTGGCTGAACTCCTCAAAGCCCGCCTTGCCGTGGTAACCGCCCATGCCGCTCTCCCCCACGCCGCCGAAGGGCATGGCGCTGGTGGCCAGGTGGATGATGGTATCGTTGATGCAGCCGCCGCCGAACCGGCAGCCGTCCATGACCTTTTTGCGGTTGGCCTTGCTGGAAGTGAAGAAGTAGAGGGCCAGCGGATGGGGATGGCTCTCGATCTGGGCGATGGCCTCGTCCAGGCTGTTCCAGGTCAGCACCGGCAGGATGGGTCCGAAGATTTCCTCCCCCATGACGGCGTCGTCAAAGGTGACGTCGGTCATGACGGTGGGGGCGATGCGCAGAGCCCGGGCGTCGGAATTGCCGCCCGTCACCACCTTGGCCGGGTCGATGAGGCCGAGGATGCGGTCAAAATGCTTCTGGTTGATGATCTTGCCGTAGTTCTCGTTTTTGAGAGGATCGGCGCCGAACTGGGCGGTGATCTCCTCCTGGATGGCCTTGACCAGCTCGTCCCGGATGGAGGCGTCGCAGTAGAGGTAGTCGGGGGCGACGCAGGTCTGGCCGCAGTTGAGGTACTTGCCGAAGACGATGCGCCGGGCCGCCAGCCGGATGTTGGCCGTGGCGTCCACGATGCAGGGGCTCTTGCCGCCCAGTTCCAGGGTGACGGGAGTCAGGTACTCGGCCGCATGGCGCAGTACCTCCCGGCCCACCGTCTTGCCGCCGGTGAAGAAGATCTTGTCGAACTTCTGGTTGAGCAGAGCCTGGTTCTCGGCACGGCCGCCGGTGACGACGGCCACATATTCGGGATCAAAACACTCCGAAATCAGCTTCTGGATGACGCGGGAAGTCTCCGGAGCGTAGGCGCTGGGCTTGACCATGGCGGTGTTGCCCGCGGCGATGGCGTCGATAAGGGGGTCCAGCGTGAGCATGAGGGGGTAGTTCCAGGGGCTCATGATGAGCACGTTGCCGTAGGGCGACGGGCTGCGGAAGCTGCGCGCCGCAAACTGGGACATGGGGGTGGGCACGGTGCGGTCCCGCATCAGCCCGGCCAGGTGACGGCGCATCCAGCCCAGCTCGGACAGGGTCATGCCGGTCTCACACATATAGCTTTCCACGGCGCTCTTGCCCAGGTCGGCTTTCAGCGCCGCGTTGATCTCGTCCTCGTGGCGGCGAAGGGCCGTCTCCAGGTCCTCAAGCGCCTTTGCGCGAAAGGCCCGGGTCAGCGTCTTTCCCGTGGAAAAGAACTGGCGCTGGCTCTCCAGCACCTGCACGATCTGTTGTTCTGTCATTGGTATTTTCCTCCGTTTTGGGCATTACCAGGCGGTACAGCGCCTGAAGTTCCTGGGCGTCCATCAGGACGGGCACAGGATAAAGGGGGTTGGCTTCATGGTTGGCGTTGCGGGCCAGTTTGGGCAGATCCTCCTCCCGGATCCCTTCCAACGTGCGGGGGATCTCCATATGGGCGTTCATCTCCCGGATGCGGGCAATGAATTTTGCCGAGGCCTCCGCCGGGGTATCGCTGATGCTTGCCACACCGGTCTCCACAGCCAGACGGCCCAGGCGTTTGTGGGCAGCGGGACCGTAGGCTTCCAGGACCTCGGGCAGCAGCACCGAGTTGGCCAGGCCGTGGGCGATGCCGTACTCACCGCCCAGGGAGTGGGCCACTGCATGAACGTAGCCCACATAGCTCTTGGTGAAGGCCGTACCCGCCAGATAGGCGGCGCGCAGCATCTTGGCCCGGGCGGTCAGGTCGCCGCCATTCTCCCAGGCCACCGGCAGGCTCTCCAGAATGAGGCGCACGGCAGTGACCGCGGCCTCCCGGGTGCCCCGGGTGGTGGAACCGCCGATGTAGGCCTCCACCGCGTGGGTCATGGCATCCATGCCGGTGGTGGCGGTGAGCATGGGAGGCAGTCCCACGGTGACCTCCGGGTCCAGCAGGGCGTAGTCCGGGATGAGGGCAAAGTCGTTGATGGGATATTTATGATGGGTCTCACCGTCGGTGATGACGGCGGCCAGGGTAGTCTCGCTGCCGGTGCCGGCGGTGGTGGGCACTGCAATGAGCAGGGGCAGGGGCAGCAGGACGTGGAGCAGACCCTCCATGCGGGAGAGGGGCTTGTGCGGGCGGGCGATGCGGGCGCCGGCAGCCTTGGCACAGTCCATGGAAGAACCACCGCCAAAGGCAATGATGGCACTGCAGCCGTCATCCAGATACATCTGCCGGGCAGCCTCCACGTTGGCCACTGTGGGATTGGCCACCGTCTCGTCAAAGATGCTGACGCCGATGCCCGCCCCGGCCAGGGCCTTCTCCAAAGGTTCGGTCAGATGATGGCTGCGGATCCCCTTGTCGGTGACCAGCAGTACCCGGCCGATCTTTTTCTTGGTGAGCAGAGCGGCAACTCCCTCCACTCCGTCCAGCAGCTTGGGCTCCCGGTAGGGCAGAAAGGGCAGCGCAGCGCGCATGACAAACTGGAAGGTACGGCAGTAGATCTTTTTGACAGGATTCATAGGTTAGGCCTCCCCGGCATTCAGGCAGAATCAGCGGTTCCGGATGGCTCCGGATTTATAACTAAATTTCCTGAATCATTCTAACACTTCCACTTGAATTTTCCTACTGTCGATTTGCCGGATTTCAAGCACCTGCGTTATTTTTTTATAGCGAGATTTGCATATTTTTCGCCTTCCAGCGCTTATTGTTCCCCAAAATTCGCCCACTGGCAGACAAACCGGGAGCCCGGACGACGGTCCGGGCTCCCGGTCGTGTGTCGATGGGTAAAATCAGGTGGCCGAATACTCGTTGTTCAGCGCTTCCAGAATGCGAGCGCTGCTCTCGCGGGTATCGGTCATGCGGACTGCATTGCGCAGGGGCAGGACCGCCCGGGGGCTGACCGACAGTTCGTCGATGCCGATGGCAAGGAAGGTCTCGGTCAGGGCCAGGTCAGCACCCAGCTCACCGCAGATGCCGACC
>JAHZHS010000002.1:21769-51499 GCA_019420135.1 Oscillospiraceae bacterium
TCATTGTTCTGCCGGTCGCAGGCCAGGGTGTACTGGGTCAGGTCGTTGGTACCGCAGCTGAAGAAGTCCACTTCCTTGGCCAGGCGGTCGGACATGATGGCCGCAGCGGGGGTCTCGATCATAACACCGATCTGAACGTCCTCACTGTACGGAATGCCCTCGGACTTGAGTTCCCGCTTGACTTCCTCGCAGAGTTTCTTGGCCTCGCGGACTTCCCAGACGCTGGTGACCATGGGGAACATGATGCCCAGCTTGCCGAAAGCCGACGCCCGGTAGAGGGCGCGCAGCTGGGTGCGGAAGAAGTCCGGCCGGGTCAGGCTGATGCGCAGCGCGCGCATGCCCATGGCAGGGTTGTCCTCCTTGGGCAGATTGAAGTAGCCGATCTGCTTGTCGGCGCCGATGTCGCAGGTACGGATGATGACTTCCTTGTCCTCCATGTCGGAGAGAACCTGCTTGTATGCCTCAAACTGCTGATCCTCGGTGGGATAATCGTCGCAGTTGAGGTAGAGGAATTCGCTGCGGAAGAGGCCAATGCCGCCGCCGTCATTGACCTGCACGGCATGGACATCCTCGGGGCTACCGATGTTGCAGTAGATGCGGATGCTCTTGCCGTCCTTGGTGATGTTGGGCTGGCCCTTGAGGGATTCCAGCAGGCGCTGCAGGCGCAGCTGCTCCTCCCGCTTTTTCAGCAGGCGATCGCGGGTCATGTCGTCGGGGTCGATGACCACGTTGCCGGTGGCGCCGTCGATGATGACCTGACGGCCTTCATATTCCGGCTTGAGGGCGTCGCCCACACCCACAATGGCGGGGATGCCCATGGTGCGGGCCAGAATGGCGGTGTGGCTGGAACCGGAGCCGCCCGCCGTGATGAAGCCCAGGATCTTGGTCTTATCCAGCTGCACCGTCTCGGAGGGGGCCAGATCGTCGGCCGCCAGCAGTACCGGAACCTCGGAGGCGATGCCGCCCTCCACGGTGCCGTTGAGGATGGACAGAATGCGGCGGGAGACGTCCTTGACGTCGGCGGCACGGGCCTGCATGTAGGTATCGTCCATCGACTCGAACATCTGAGCGAACTGCACCGCCACATCGGTGACAGCCGCCTCGGCATTGCTCTTGTTTTCCTTGATGAGACCCTCGATGGCCTCCTCGTAGTCCAGGTCCTCGGCCATCATCTGGTGGGTCTCGAACAGCATGGCGGCTTCGTCGCCGGCCTCAGCGCGGGCCTTCTCGGCCAGATCGCCCAGCTGCTCAATGGCGGTGGTCTGCGCGTCCTTGAAACGCTGCCATTCCGCATCCACATCCTCCACCTGATAGCGGGTGATGGTGGTTTTTGCGCGGTGATAGAAATACAACGGGCCGATCCCGACCCCGGAAGAGACACCCTTGCCCTGAATGGTGATCATTTTTCTACCTTCTCCTTATTTGTCTGTCCGCGCGGCGGCGGACACCGGGTGCAAAAAACGGCTGTCCCCCGGCCCGGTGGCATGCGGCAGCCAAGCCGCAGTCGCCGTAAGCCAGCGGGCAGCCGCTGTTTTGCGTCAGATCAACGAATAATATTCCGCTTACAGATGCTCGTGGAAGAACGCTTCCAGAGCGGGGGCGGCGGTATCCTCATCGGCGCCCTCCACGGTGACGGTGACGGTATCGCCGCACTTGACGCCCATGCCCATCAGGGCCATGAGCTTGAGGGCATTGACCGATGCGTCACCCTTGGTGATGGTGACGGTGCTCTGATACTTTTTGACTTCTTTGACCAGCAGGCCGGCCGGACGGGCATGGATGCCGACGGCTTCCTGGATGGTATAGACAAACTGTTTCATGCTAACCTCCCGAATCATAGGCTTAAACACGAATTAAGCCAAAGTTTTAACATAGTTATATTAGCATTTTTCTCACAGAACGTCAACTCAAAACCCGGCAAAAGGATGGCATTTTGTGCATTCAGACAAAATTTGACACCTTTTGGGACCTTTCTATGCCAAAGCGCCCCGGCTGTCATGGAACAGTCGGGGCGCAGGGTGTTCTGTGTCGTCAAAAGGCAGGAATCAGACTTCTTTATTTCTGTGTTCCAGGTGGAAGAGCAGTTCCTGGATAGTATCCTCGGGGCAGGCGGTGTGGTTGGGATACCGTTCCAACAATTCCGGCGCCGCCGTCTGCATCAGGTAAGGCGCGCCTACGGCATCCAGCATGGACACATCATTATAATTGTCACCGAAGGCCATGACTTCCTCGGGCCGGATGCCCAGGGCCGTACACATCTTGTCCACACCGATCCCCTTGTTGGCCAGGGTAGTGTCGATCCACTTGGGCCCTGCCACCGCCGCATTGGCCTGGCGCCAGCGGGGGACAAAGCGGTCAACGTACTTTTCCACGCCGTCCTCCAGGTAGACCGATACCTTGACGATCTCCTCAGGAATCTCGGCCGGGTCGTGGATGCTGCAATAATGGTTGCCGATGAACCGGATGCGATCGGTCATACCCAGGCCGCGCTCCATCAGGTAGGAGGTGTTTTCTCCCGACAGCATGACCTCTCCCCTGCCGTCGCTGTTGTTCCAGAAATCCCAGGCGATCTCCTCCGCCAGCGCCCGGGGCATGGGCGTCTTGGCCAGCACCTTGTCATTTTCATACAGCACGCCGCCGTTTTCGCACAGAAAAACACAGTGCTCCGCCACCGGAGCAAACAGTTTTTTCAGGCTGGTATACTGCCGGCCGCTGGCCGGACAGAACCGGATCCCGTAGGCCGCCAGGGCACGGATCTGATCCAGGATCCGGTCCCCCAGCACCTTCTGGTCGTACCGCAGCAGGGTACCGTCCAGGTCACTGCACACCATTCGGATCATGTTACTTCCCCCATCTCCTGTAAATTGCCGGTTGGAAACCGGATAAAATTGTAGCATACCGCCTGCCTCCGCGCAAGATTTCCTCTTTTTTGCAAAGCCTTGCCCCATGTAGTACAATGAAGCCAGAATCTCTGCGGGAGGGATGTCACTATGGCACTGATCAAAGCATTCGGGGGCAAATACCCTGTTCTGGACCGTCCGGCTTTTGTGGCGGAAAACGCCGTCCTCATCGGGGACGTACATCTGTCCCCCGACAGCAGCATTTTTTACGGTGCGGTGCTGCGGGCTGACTCAGGCAGCATCGCGGTGGGCGAAGGCAGCAACATCCAGGACGGCGCCGTGCTCCATACCGGCGAGGGGCAGGGCGTACACATCGGCCGCAACGTGACGGTAGGCCACTGCGCCCTTGTCCACGGCTGCACGGTGGAGGACGATGCCCTCATCGGCATGCACGCCACCGTCATGAACGGGGCCGTTATCGGGCGAGGCAGCATCGTGGCGGCGGGCGCCCTGGTCACCGAGGGGACCATCGTCCCGCCGGGCAGCGTGGTGATGGGGGTGCCGGGCAAGATCCGCGGCGCCGTCACCCCGGAGCAGCAGGCCGACACCCGCGCAAACACCGCCGGATATGTGGACTGTGCCCGCGCCCACGCCGCTGAGCCACTGCGCTGACCGGAGGGAACTCCGCCTTGAGAGGGATCTTTGCCTCTGCACAACCGTATGACACAAACACGAAGGCCCGTCCTTTCGGACGGGCCTTCGTGCATAGAGGGGTGGGAAAGTATATAAAGGTTAGAAGTTGTCTTTGAATATGCCTTAAGTATACTCATTTTTCTTAATATGTCAAATTCAAACCTTGTATTTTGTTTTTCTTTTTATTATAATAATCGGGAAATCACTTAATTTTTTTCGATTTTGTCTTTCAAGACAGCGATTCTCGTTTTTTTGTGAAAGGCTACAACCTTCTTTTCCTTAATTTTATTTTTTTGTGCGCATTATACAAAATATCTGATACAAGAGGTGCCGTTATGGATGAGCTTGACCAAAAAATCATCCGTCTGCTGATCAAAAATGCACGCATGCCCGTCAAAGAGATTGCCGAAAATGTCAACCTGACCAGTCCGGCTGTCTCCAGCCGCATCCGCAAGCTGGAGCAGGAGGGGATCATCGGCGGGTATACCGTCATTCTGCATCATCCGGGGGAGGCTTCCCGGGTGCAGGCGCTGATTTCCATTTCCGCCAACGCTGCCAGCCGGGACGATTTTCTGGCCCTGGTGGAGAACGAACCCCAGGTCTTGCAGTGCTGGCGGGTCACAGGCAGCTACAACTTTATCGTCAAGGTCAGCTGCGAGAGCATTGACGGGCTGGAACACCTTCTGACCCGGATGCAGAAGATGGGTTCCACCAACACCCAGATCATTCTCAACACCCAGACCGACCGCCCCCTCATGCTCTGAGACCATGCAAAGGATGACGACCATGGAATTCTGTCAAAACTGCGGTGCCCGGCTAACGCCGGATGCCCAATTCTGCCCCGTCTGCGGTGCCCGGTGCGCCCGGCCCGTGGCTTCCCTGCGTCCAACCGTTTCCCCCGCCCCCAACGCACAGCCTGCCCCCCCGGAAGCACCCCGGCCTGTACCGCCCCAGCCGGGGCCGGAGACTTCTGGTTCTGCCGTGCCCGGCCCGCAGCCCGGCACCAGCCCCCGATACAGCTCCCCCGCCCCTGAATCCGCCGGGGTGCCGTCGGTATGGTGGTATTTCGGCATGCTGCTGCTTTTTGCTGTGCCGGTGGTGGGACTGGTGGCCATGCTGTGCTTTTCCCTTCTGCCGGGATGCAGCGACCAGCAGCGCAATCTGGCCCGCGCCTGCCTGCTGCTGGCGCTGATTCTGGCGCTGGCTGTCCTTGTGGGCATTTTCCTGTTCTCCCTGCTGCTGGGCAGCATGCAGAACGTCATGCTCTACTCCTACTACGGCTTTTACTGATGGGAGGACTCCATTTTGAAGGCAAGCATTATCATTCCCAACCTGAACGGCGCAGGCTGGCTGCGGGATTCCATTGAATCCATCTGGGCACAGACCGAGCAGGACTTTGAGCTCATCATCGTGGACAACGGCTCCACCGACGAGAGCCTGGAGATTGCCCGCAGCTACCGGGGCCGCCCCAACTACACCCTCATTGAGAACGACAAAAACACCGGTTTTTCCCATGCGGTGAACCAGGGCATCGCCATTGCAAAGGGCGAATATACCGTATTGTTCAATAACGACGCCTTTGCCGAGCCGGACTGGCTGTCAGAACTTATCAAGACCGCCGATGCCGACCCGAAAATCTTTGCGGTGTCCAGCCTGATGCTGCGCTATTATGAGCCGGAACTGGCCGACGATGCCGGGGACTACGTGACCATCCTGGGCTTTGCCTGCAAGCGGGGGGATGGCCTCAAGGCCAGCCTCTACACCAGACCCTGCCGCATTTTCTCCGCCTGCGGAGGCGCGGCACTGTACAGAAAATCCATTCTGGATAAAATCGGTGTTTTTGACGAATTGTTTTTTGCCTACTACGAGGACGTAGACCTTTCCTGGCGGGCCAACAACTTCGGCTACAAAAACGTCTACTGCCCCACCGCCCGCTGCCGCCACATCTGCGGCGCCACCACCGGCGCGGTGCGCTACAATCCCTTCAAGAGCATCCAGAGCGGGCGCAACAGCATTCTGCTGCCCTACAAAAACCAGCCCATCGGCATGCTGGTGGTGAACTTCATCCCCATGGCCCTGGGCTACCTGCTGAAAGTGGTGATGTTCCGCCACCGGGGCTTTGGCAACGACTACGCCAAGGGCTACGCCGAGGCTAAAATCGCCCTGCCCAAGATCGACAAGCCCAAGTTTTACTGGCGCAACCTGCCCAACTATGTGTGGGTAGAGTGCAGCCTCATCGCCGGGCTGTTCCGCTACATCGTCTACCGCGTCCAGCGGGCGCTGAAAATCACCTGAGCGTTTGCTTTTTGTCCGTACATTCCAATCTGCAATATGGAAAGATGCCGTTCCTTCCCTCACCGGAAAGGAACGGCATCTTTTTACTGTTGGCACATTGTCATCAGTTGAGGATCCACACACCGAGATTGAGGTAGCCGGCAAAGGCCACCCACAAGAGATAGGGCAGCTGCAGCCACCCGGCCAGGGGGTCCACCTTGCGGAAGGAGAGCAGCATCCAGAGGATCAGCACCCACAGTACCACCAGCCAGACCAGGGCAAAGCCGTAGGCCTGCAGGTTGAAAAAGAGGATGCTCCAGAAGAAGTTGAAGCCCAGCTGGACAAAAAACAGCCACAGGCTTTTGGTGCGTTCCGCCGAGGCTTCCGCCAGCCAGACCCGGGCCGCCCCGACTCCCATGAGGGCAAAGAGCACCGTCCAGACAACGGGAAAGACGATGCCCGGCGGGGAGAATGGCGGCAGCATGATGGTCTCGGCGTACTGTCTGGCTCCGTCCCTGGTCAGAAAGCCGGAGAGCGCGCCCACCGCCTCGGTGAGCAGCACCCAGAACAGATAGGTTTTCCACGGAAACTGTTTCATACACAATCACCCGCCCATAGCATATGCACAGGCGGGTGATGTTATGCGGGGGTGCCTCAGGCCAGGTCAGCGGCGGGGATCAGGCCGGTGGTAACGACAACCCGGTTGTTCACGCCGTACAGCGTGATGACATAGGCGGCCAGGTCGATGTCCGCCTCGTCCATGGCGTCCTTGACCTGTTGGGCCAGCTGCCGGGCCGCAGCCTGGGGATCGTCCACACCGTCGGGGGCATTGAGGTCCAGCGCCAGTGCCACCGGCGGCAGGTCACTTTTGTCGTAAGGCATGTCCACCGTCAGGGGCGGATGACCCTCAGCAGGGACGGGGACCTCGCCGGTACTGCCCAGGTAGTTGTCACAGTAAAGGCCGTATCCCCGGTGGGAGATGCCGGCATTGGAAAGAGCCCCGGTCACACTGACGTCCAGCTGCACCATGATACGGCTCCAGGTGTTGCCCCCATTGGCCACCATGTCATCATAGGAATCCCCGGTGACGCGCCCCTGTTCCACCTCCACCAGGAAGCTGGTATCCTCACTGATGGAGGAATCCACGATCACCTCATAGCGGAACCAGCGCCGGGCAGAGGCCGCCACCGCTTTGATGTCGTAGCCGGGGTAGGTCTCGTTGGCGTAGGTTTCGGCTGCCTTCATGGCCAGATGTTTGGTGATGGGGTCGCCGCTGTAGGCGATGAGCACCGCCACCAGCAGTACCACGATGGCAAACCCGCCTGCAGCGGCAAGGCGGCGTTTGGCTGTGGTGCGCGGGCGCTTGGACGTGGTTTGTTCAATGGTATTCATGGAAGGTCCTCCTTTCCGAATGCGTAGCGGAAGAGCATGGCAGCCACTCCGCCCAGCAGGCAGAGCCCGCCGTAAAAGGCGGCATAGATCAGCCCCAGGACAGGGCCGGTGTTTTCCAGCGAGAGATGCCAGATAAATCCCAGCACCGCCACACACAAAGGCGTCAGATACCACCGACGGCGGAGCAGCAGGGCTCCCACAGCTCCCACCGCCGGCATGATGAGCAGATTGAACTGTCCCGCAAACCCGTAGCTCATCAGCCACAGGCCGGACAGCGCCCCCGCCGCCAGGGCGGCAAAGAGCAGCAGGCGCAGGCGCTTGTAGATTTTGCCCAGCACCCTGCCGTCATCGGGGTCGGCGGGCTGAGCGGGGGCACCCTCCTGCCAAAAGGCAAGGCAGCTTTCGCAGTGCGCCATATGGCGGCGGACCATCTCGGTGGCGGTGGGGCTGGCGGCGCCGTCCTGCACCAGAGGGATCAGGTCCCGGCAGACATCACAGGGCAGGTCGGGCAGGTTTTCCGGCATGCCGGGCTGTGCCTGGGGCAGGGGCCGGGATTGCATGGTATCTTCTGTCACAGATAGCCCTCCTTTCGCAGGGTTTCTTTCAGGGATTGGCGGACGCGGTACTCGATTACCCGGGCAGACCCCGCCCGGATGCCGCAGCGGGCGGCGATCTCCTCATAGGGCAGGCCCTGGGCACGCAGCTGCACGATGGTGCGCTCCCGCTCCGGCAGGGCGTCCAGCAGCTGGGCCACCCGCCCGGCCAGCTGGCGGAAATCGTAGGTCTCCCCCACCCGGTCCTCCACGTACAGCCCCAACAGGTCGTTGTACTCCACCGTGGGGCGGTTTTTCCGCAGGGATTGCAGCCAGAGGTTGCGGGCAATGCCGAACAGCCAGGTCTTTTCGCTGCTCTGTCCCCGGAAGGTTCCCGCCTTCTGCACCGCGCAGAGGAAAGTCTCGCTGAGCAGATCCTCGGCCAGGGTGGGGTCATGGGTCAGGGCCGTAAGGTAACGGTAGACGTCGTCCCGGTACCGTCGGTAGAGTTCCTCGATTCCCAGCACGGCGTCCCCTCCTTTTCCTCTGATTCCGGCTGCGCAGCCTGTGCCCCCGGGTGGTTCCGGCCGCGGCGGGGTGGCCCCGGGGTGTTTCGCTGAATCAGTCCCACCGGGCGGCAAAGTGTTACAGCATCCGAGTAAAAAAATCGCGCTCCATCCCCCGGATACGGGCACGGAACGCGAACAGAATCCATGGGATGCCATGGTGCAATATGCAGTTTTATTCCTTGTTGCGGGAACGGAGTTCCACCCACACGGCCCGCAGCCAGCTCAGAACCGCCGCGGCCAAAGCCGGGTACAGCACAAAGCAGAACAGCTGATACCAGCTGGGCAGCCAGTAGGCCAGGCCCGAGGGCAGGGCACCGGCATCGTTGAGGGTGATGGCGTCCCCGTCAAACTGCACCGTGACGGGGCTGGTGGCGTCGGGGCTGCAGGGGTCCAGGCGCAGGGACACGATGGTGGTGCGGGGCAGGGTGTAAATGTAGCTGCCGTCCTCCCCGATTGTAGGGAACACCCGCTTGTCCTGGCTGTAGGGTTCCCCCGCCGCGGTGGTGTAGTAAAGGCACATCTCCCGGGGGTCGGCGTCGAACTCCGCCTGATAGCTCAGGGTGCGCACCACCCGGTCGGACACATCCTCCAGAATGATCTGGGGGTCGGCACTGTTGGAGACATACCCGTCCCCCTCCGCCTGCAGGTCCACCAGCTGGAACTCTTCCAGGGAGATCTTCTGCTGGGCAAGGGTTCCCCCGGCGCGGGCCGCGGCATCGCTGCCGAAGTTCCACGCCCCCAGCACCAGCCACCCGGCCAGGGTCAGGAGATAACAGGCCGCCGGGATGGCCCCCCGGCGGGCAAAAAATTTGTGCAGTGCGGTTTTCATCGGGCGGTCACCTCCATCTCCACGGGGGCATAGCCCGCATCGGTCACGCGGTAGAGCAGGGTCTCGCCGTTTTGGGCTGCAGCCAGACCGTCGGTAAACAGGCTGGCGTAGCTCTGTACAAAAATATCGTCGATGGTCTGCAGGTAAATGACGGTACAGCCGTTTTCCCGGATGGTGTCATCCAGGCGCTCCACGGTGTAGGGGTGGTAGTAGTATTTCTTGGTGCCTTCCTCCTCCGGTTCCAGCTCGGGCAGGCCGAATGTCCCGCCGCCGCCCTCCATGGTGGAGACAACGCCGGAGTAGTCCACCAGCACCGGGTAAAAGTCAAACACCGCCGAGAACCAGCCCTCGCCGTTGTCCCCCTGGCTGACGTAAAAGACCCGGTCCTCCGGTTCCAGATAGCTGCAGACCAGCTGGGCCTCGGCCCGCGCGGCCTTGCGGTCGGCAAACTCGCTGTCGGAGAAGCCCAGCACCGAGAGCTGAGGCAATACCATCTGGTTCAGGCGCACAAGCATCCCGCAGGCAAGCAGCAGCAAGGCCCCCTGCCCTGCCAGCGCACAGCGGCAGTCCCACGGGGATGCGCGGCGGGCATTCTCCGCCGCTGCGGGGGCAGTCCGGCCCTGCAGGGCCACGGCCAGGCAGGCCAGGGCGATCAAGAACCAGCCGATATAATAGCTGTAAATGTAACGGTTGTAGTCGGTGAGGTTCTCCGCCTGGAAGGGCTTGAAGATAAACCCGTAGCTCAGCGCCAGCATCAGGTTGTAGCCCAGAAAGCAGAGGGTGCTGCACACGGCGGCGCACACCACCCGCAGCCGCAGCAAAAGGCCCGGCGCCGCAAGGACTGCCAGCACAAAGACCAGGAGGATCAGCGCCACCACATTGCGGCCCTGGCCGATCATGCTCAGTTTGCCGTCGGCCGTCCAGAACTGGGTGCCCATATCGGCGATGGCCTGCAAAAACTGGGACTGCCGCTCGGCAAAGAAGCCCTCCACCGGCTGGCCCAGCAAAATCTTGATGCCGTTGATCACCACATCGGACAGGGCAGCGCTGGTCTCCCCCACGCCGCCGGTCTCGGCATTTTTGGAAACGAGCATCCCCACATAGCGGACGTTCCAGAGGTAGTAGACGGCCAGCGGGGCGGCAAAGGAGGCCGCCGCAAAGCCGGTGCGGCGCAAAATTCCCTTGCGGAAGGGGCGCTGTTCCGGCCAAAGCCAGGCGTCCACCGCCACAATGCCCGCCGCCACCAGCGCCAGCACAAAGGTGTTGGCCTTGGTATTGGCCGCCAGGGCCAGCACCGGCAGCACCGCCCATTTGGGCCCGCCGGTTTTGCGCAGCGCCAGCCAGAGGGCCACGGCGCCGCCCATGACAAGGCCCGCGGGGATGTCGCCGTAGGAGGTCATGTAGACGGTGTTCAGGTAGATGGTGTGGTTGTAGGTGGTGAAGAAGTAGGGCACACACCACAAAACCGCCGCCAGCGGCACCGCCAGCCGCCAGCGGGAAAAGCCCATCCCGCCCAGCACGGCGGCAAACACCGCAAAGGCCAGGGCGTTGTAGGCCAGGTAGATCTTCCAGTCGGCGTAGGCGCCGAAAAAGCAGAAGAAGTAGCTGAGCAGCGGCAGACCGGGATTCTGGGTGACAGCCCAGGGCGTGCCCAGCACCGCGTTGGAGTAAAGGCTGTTGTCGACTTTTGTCACCTTGACCGCCGTAGCCCACAGGTTGAGCTCGTCAAAGCCGGTGGCCATGGGCTGGCGGGCAAAGAAATAAACGGCAAAGGCCGCCGTCATGCCCCAGAACAGTATCGCCCCGGGGCTGGCCAGTTTTTGATAGTCGGGCCTGGCCCCTTTGCGGGGCCACAGCGCCCAGATGCCCAGCGCCGTGAAAGCGGCAAACAAGATCCACGCCCCGGCCAGCAGCGGCCCGGCCATGCCCCACAAGGTCAGCCACAGCACCGCGGCGGACAGGGCAGTCAGAGGGGCAAGAGCACTGTGCAGTCCGCACCGCAGGGTCAGAAAGGCACAAAACAGAAACAACGCCGCCATTGACGCAAACACGCAAAGCAGCTCCATGCAGGGGTCCTCCTTTTCGGGTAATGGCGGGGGATCAGGCGTCCTCCCGGCGGCCGCGGAGCAAGGTCCAGGCGGCAGCCGCCACGGCAGGCAGGCCGAGGATCAGCAAAAGCTGGCCTCCGTCCGGCACAAAACGCCAGACCCAGAACCGGGCGGGGTTCAGCTCCACCCCGGTAAACAGGGTGGCCACGCCGCCCACACTGTCGGGGTCGATGCGCAGCCCGGAGACTTCCACGCCCCCCAGGTCGAACTCATACACCCCGTCCCCCGTCACATGGCCGTAGACCTTCTGGGTCTCGGTGTAATCGGTCTGGCCGGGTTTGAGATAGTAGAGCACCACGCTGCCCGGGGGCAGGCGGTGCCGGGCATACAGGCGGACGGTCTCCAGATAGCCGCCGCCATCGTACAGAATATGGGGATCGTTGTCGGTGGAGAGATACCAGTCTGGGTCATCGTCGGGCGGGGCGTCCCACTCCAGATCGGCATAGTTTTCAAAGCTCTCGAAGGTCAGGTCCTCCGCTCCCAGCGTCGTCTGGGGCATATCCCCCGACGCCCGGTGCATCAGCATGACCGCGCACCTGCCCAGGCAGAACACCACCCACAGGATCAGGGCGATGGCATAGCACAGGGCAAACCGGCGCAGGGTCCGTTTGGTCTCATTCATGGCTCACCCCTCCCTTTCCGCCACGGCCACCGGTGTGAAGGGCGTCGCGGCATCCGGGTCGAACCGGTAGAGTGTGGCGGGCATGTCGGCGGTCAGCCCCCCCTCGAACAGGCTGCTGAAGTCCCGCTCCAGATAGTCGTCCGCCCGGTCGATGAGCAGATAGTCGCAGTCTTTCTCCTCGAGGTAAGCCACCAGGGCATCGGGAGTGCAGACGGCCTTGTAATCGTACAGCGTCCAGTTCTCGCTCTCCACCAGGTTCATGAAGTCGGAGTCCCAGCGGCTGGACTTGTCCACACCGTTGAAATAGCCGCCGTAGCCCCGCACCACATGGGCGGTGAGCTCATAGTTGTAATAGTACCAGCGGGTAGCGTCGTCCCCCTGGCTGATGACCAGGACGTTGTCGTCCCAATCCAGCACCTCGTTGGCGGCGGCGGCACGGTTTTTCACGTCCTGGCGCAGCAGGTAAAGGCTGTCGGCGTTTGACCAGAAGCCCGCCGTGGGCACTCCCCGCCAGAAAAACACCGCCATGACGCAGGCCGCCGCCCCAAGCAGGGCGCCGTCCGCCAGACGGTACCACCGCCCCGCACAGTTTGCCGCCGAGCGCCCCAGCAGGCAGAGCATAGCCAGCATCCATCCCTGATAGTAGGGGCCGATGTAGCGCTCATAGTCCTTGAGGATATAGGCTTCCACGTCGGAGAAGTTGTAGCAGTAGAGGATCAGATGGAAGAGATAGAAGGCTGCAAAGCAGAAGGCAAAGCCCAGCCAGGTCACCAGGACCCGCCGCCGGGGCGCTCCCTTGCCCGCAAAGACAAAGGCTGCCGCGGCCACCAGCGTGATGGCGGCCAGTGCCCGGACACCGGGGCCCAGCAGGCAGACATCCCGGGTGAAGAAAGCGCCTGCCATCAGGCCCATGATGTCGGAAAACTTCTGGGTGCGGCCGATGCCGAAGAACTGGGCAAGGCCCCCAGCCAGGACCTGGCCGTAGCTCAGGCTCTCCCCACCCACGGTGCCGCTGCCGGTATTCAGGCAGGCAGCGGTATAGCGGTTCCAGCTGAGGAAGGCCGCCAGCACCGGCACAGCCAGCACCACGGCACGCCACAGCGCCCCGCCGAATACCCGCGCCGGGGGCAGGTCCTTGTGTTCCTGCCCGAAGAGCAGATCCAGAAAGATGAGGAACACTGCAATGAGGGCATAGGCAAAGCCCATGTCCTTGGCCAGGGTCAAAAGGGCCAGGGGCAAGGCCGTGAGCAGCAGGCCCAGCTTGCCCGGGCCCACGGCAAACCACAGGCTCACCACCCCGCCGAACAGCAGCGCCAGGGGGATGTCCGCCATGGCGTTGGCGTAGACGGTGCTGGCCGTGCCCGGGGATGCCACACTGAAAAAGAAGGGCAGCAGTACCCCGGCCGTCAGCACCATGGCGCTGTGGGCCCAGCGGCGGCGGGGCAAAACCGACGCCCCGGCGATGCAGGCCATGAAGAGCATATCGTAGGCGGCAAGGCACTGCCACTCGGTAAACACCGGGGAGAGGCCCTGCACAAAGAAGGAGACCAGCCCCAGTCCCGGCAGACCTGCCGCCGCCTTGAGGTTGACGGGATCGGCGGGATAGAGCATGCCGTGTTCTTTCAGCAGCTTTGCCGCCGCGCCCCAGAAGGTGAACTCATCCCACTGGGTGAACATGGGCTGCAGCACGGCGAACATCAGCCAGAACACCGCCGATGCCGCCGCAAAAAACAAAAAGCCGGGGCTGAACAGTGCGGCTTTCAGGCGTTCACGCCCCGCGTGAACGCCCAGCCCCACCGCTAGCGCGGCCAAAATTCCGTAACTGGCCCACAGCGCCGGGACCAGCAGGCCCAGGTAGCCGCCGCACAGCAACAGGCAGACACTGCCGGACAGCACGGGCAGCGGAAAGACTGCGGCATCCCTGCCGGTTTCCGCCGCCGCGCACACCGAGACGGCGCAGACCAGCGCCAGGACCAACAGACCGCCCACAAGCGTCATGGACTGCCCTCCCTTCTCTCAATGCAAAGGCAAATATCAGGTTGGACCGGGCCCCTGTCACACCGGGATGGTGCTGATGGGCCCGATAAAATAATGCTGGAACAAAAGCACCGCTCCGAAGGCCGCATAGGGCGCAAACAGCCGGGCGGCCCAGCACTCGGCTTTCCGGGCGGAGAGCTCGGCAGAGAGCATCCGGCGCAGGGGGGCAGCCAGCAGCATCATGGCCACCAGGATGACCGGCAAAAAGTACCGGGTCTGCAGCCCCACAATGCGCACCATGGTCACCGGGGTGTAGGTGATATACATGGCGGTCATGGCGCCCACGGCGTACACCAGCCCGAACACCGCCAGCGGCACCGTGCGCCGCCGGGTGATGGACTGGCCCTTGCCCGCAGAGAGCACCGTGCCTGCCAGAAGCACCACCGGGCCGGTCAGGCTGAGGAATTCGATGGGCAGATCCTTCCAGCCGAAAAGGCCCAGCTGTCCCACAAAAAAGTCGTTCTCATACAGTGTGCCCATCAGAACCGCCAGATACCGCAGGGGATTTTTGAGCAGAAACACCAGCTGGCCCATCTGATTCACGTCGCTGCCGCCCATGCGGCCGATCTCGCCGTAGTTGTAGCGGAACACAGCGCCGTAGATCTCCAAAAGGCGGGTCACGGCCAGGGAGACCGCCAGCATGCCCGCCGTCCACTGCCAGCGGCGCCCCCTGGCACAAAAGGCCTCTCGCAAAAGGATCAGCGGCAGCAGCGCCCACGGCAGATTGATATAGGGCTTTGCCACATTGACCCAGATGCAGGCCGCCGCATAGACGACGGCCGTACGGGTGGTCCAGGTGCGGCGGGTCAGCAGGGCGAGCATGAGATAATAGCAGGCCAGCAATGCCGCGTCATAGCTGAGGCTGGCCCCCATCCAGAGGGACATGGGCAGCAGCATGACACAGAGGAAAGCAGGCCGGAACTTTTGCGCGCTGCGCAGTGCCAGCCAGCACAATACCGTATAGACGATGAGGTTGGCCATGCGCCCGGCGTAGAGACACCCCAAAGCCGCAAAGCCGAGCAGACGCGCCACCGCCATCCCCACAGCCCCCGGCAGGAAGGGCAAGATCAGGAAACTGACCGGCTCATATACCGGGGTGGTATCGGGATCGTTGAAATATTCGTCAAAGCTGTCGGCAATGCTCTGGACTTTGCCGTCCTCGCCGTACTGTTTGAGGGCATTTCCGGCGGTGGTATAGTATCCGGTCTCTCCGGACTTTTCATCCTCCACCGATCCCGCCGAGGTATGGGCGTTGACCCATGCGCCGGGAAAGGCGTTATACAGGGCGCTGACATCGTCGGGGTAGCCGCGCTGGGCGTCAAAGTCAAACCGTCCCATGCTGATGGCGTAGGTGCGCAGAAAATGCTCCGACTCGTCGGGGGTCTGCATGGGCGGGTTGGCAAAGACGAAGAGCAGCCCGCACACCGCAATGCACACTGCCCCCTTGGCGGCGAAATCCCGCACGCCGTAGTGTAGGATGCCTGCGGCCAGCACCGCCGCCAGCGCCACCAGCACGCAGGCCAGCGTGACGAACAGCGGATTGACCCGGGCGTCCAAGTAGTAGAACACCCGCCAGTAGTAGGACCAGGCCACCCCGGCCGCCACCGCGATGAGGGCGGCCAGTGCCCAGCCGAGAGCGGGCCTTGCCCGCAGTTTGTTCCACACAGACATCACAGGATATACTGGCCGATCTTGTAGGAATCCAGATTGCCGCGCAGGAATTCGATGGTCTCGGCCAGACCCTCGGCAAAGGTGTACTTGGGCGCCCAGCCGGTCATGTTGCGCAGCTTGGTGGAGTCGCCCAGCAGGCGGTTGACCTCGCTCTTTTCGGGGCGCAGGCGCTCGGCCTCGCAGACAATCTTGGCGTTGGGGTTGATCTGGGCGATGAGCTCGTTGGCCAAATCGCCGATGGAATGCTCCACGCCGGTAGCGATGTTCAGTTCCTGACCCACAGCGGCGTCGCAGTCGGCAATGGCCATGAAGCCTGCGGCGGTATCCTTGACATAGTTGAAGTCACGGGTGGGGTTCAGGTTGCCCAGTTTGAGCTCGGTCTGACCCGCCAGCAGCTGGGTGATGATGGTGGGGATGATGGCACGGCCCGACTGACGGGGGCCGTAGGTGTTGAAGGGCCGGACAATGGACACCGGCAGATCAAAGCTGCGGTAGAAGCTCTCGGCCAGACGGTCGGCGCCGATCTTGGTGGCCGAATAGGGGCTCTGGCCCTGGAAGGGATGGTGCTCATCGATGGGCACATACTGGGCGGTGCCGTAGACCTCACTGGTGGAGGTCACCAGCACGCGGGAGGTGCCCAGTTCCCGGGCGGCGTTGAGGACGTTCAGGGTGCCCTTGATGTTGGTGTCCACATAGCTGTCCGGGCTGTGATAGGAGAAGGGAATGGCGATGAGGGCCGCCAGATGGAAGACCCGCTCCTGGCCGCGCATGGCGGTGCGGACGCCGTTGGGGTCACGGATGTCGCCCATGAAGATGTCGATCTCATTTTTGATCTCGGGGGGCAGGGTGTCGATCCAGCCGCAGGACCCGAAGGAATTGTACAGGCAGAAGGCACGGACCTTCTCGCCGCGCTTGACCAGCTCCTCCGTCAGGTGGCTGCCGATAAACCCGTCCGCGCCGGTGACCATAACCGTATGTGCCATGTTTGTACTCCTTTATTTTTCAAACTGTCCGCCGTCAAAAGCGGATGATGTTCCATTGATATGGTTACAAAATAGTATAACCGATTTGGGGGCGTATTTCAACCGCGGCAGCCCCCCGGACCGCTTCGCCTTGTAAAACTCCTGTAAGCCGGGGCAAATTCCTTTTGATTTTGCCTGGGAATGTGTTATACTGAATTTATTGGACAAAATAGCGGTTTTGTACCGCTTTTGTTCCGCCGGGCGCTGTCCCGCGGGACACAAATCTATCCGGACGCCGGAGAAAGTGAGAGAACAATGGCAAATTATATTCTAAGCTGCTGCTCCACCGCAGACCTGAGTGCCGAGCATTTCCGCTCCCGTGACATCCACTACGCCTGCTTCCATTATTACCTGAACGACAAGGCCTACCCCGATGATCTGGGCCAGACCATGCCCCTGGATCACTTCTACGCCGCCATGGTCAACGGCGCTTCCACCCGCACCTCCCAGATCAATGCCGACGAGTTCGTGGAGTATTTCACCCCCTTCCTGGAGCAGGGGCTGGACATTCTGCACCTGTGCCTGTCCAGCGGCATCTCCGGCGTGGTCAACTCCGCCAACCTGGCCCGCCAGGAACTGCAGGAAAAATACCCCGACCGCAAGATCTACATTGTTGACTCCCTGTCCGCCTCCTCCGGCACCGGCCTGTTCGTGGACAAGCTGGCCGATCTGCGCGACGCCGGCATGTCCATCGACGCCCTCTACCAGTGGGCCATGGACAACCGCCTCATGCTCCATCACTGGTTCTTCTCCAGCGATCTGACCTTCTTTGTCAAGGGCGGACGCATCACCAAGGCAGCCGGCTGGTTCGGCACCGCCCTCAAGATCTGCCCCCTGCTCAACGTGGACTATATGGGCCGCCTGATCCCCCGCCAGAAATGCCGCGGCAAAAAGCGTGCCATCGAGGAGATCGTGAAAAAGATGGAACAGCATGCCCAGGATGGCCTCAACTACTCGGGCAAGTGCTATATCTCCCAGTCCGCCTGCCTGGAGGACGCCAAGGCCGTCGCTGCCCTGGTAGAGGCACGCTTCCCCAAGCTGGACGGCAAGGTCGTCATCAACAACATCGGCACCACCATCGGCAGCCACACCGGCCCCGGCACTGTGGCGCTGTTCTTCTGGGGCGACGAGCGCAAGGACTGATTTTTTCCCCGCCGTCTCCCTGCTTTTCCGGCTTGCCGCCGGTTTCTCCCAATGCGTTTTCCGCCGTCTGCCTCTGTCTCACAGGGCAGGCGGCCTTTTTGCTGCCCCTTGTGCAAAGTTTCTGTTGACAAGGCCTCAGGCAGTGTGTATACTCAGAATTGACAAGTATAGCTGTCATTTTGACAGTTTTTCTTGTCACGACAGGAGGGTATCCCATGCCGCTGTACAACCATCTCAAGGAGTATCGCGCCCGGCTGGGGGTCAACCAGCAGCAGATGGGCGCCATGGCCGGGGTTTCCCGGCAGACCATCAGCCAGATCGAGCGGGGGGATTACTCCCCATCGGTCACGCTGGCGCTCAAGCTGGCCAAACTCTGCGGCGCCACCGTGGAGGATCTTTTCCGCTATGAGGAGGAACCGTCGGATGAAACAAAGTAACCTGCAGGACCCGGTCACCCGGGACAACCGCAAAAGCTGGCCCAAATTCGTGGCCGTTCTCATTGTCGCGCTGTTTGCGGGCGGGGCGCTGGGCACTGCCGTCACCTGGATCATGGAAAATCCTTCGCTGGATGAAGTCATCCGTCATCTGGGTGTGGCTCTGGGTGCCTGCGCCCCCTGGATCGTGCTGTGCGCCCTGCTGTTCTGGGCGGGCAGCATGGTCTGCTACCGCCGGGGCAAGGCCGCCTTTGCCTCCTGGAACGGCGAGGACGAGGACGTGCCGGAATCCGCCGAGCATCTGCTGTCCTGGAGCATCCTATGGGCGACGGCTGCCCAGTTCTTTGCCTTCGGGGGCTTCTCGGTGGTGGTATCCCTGATTCCTCTGGGCTATGCGGACTATCTTTCTCTGCTGGCGGCGATTGCCGGGCTTCTGGCGGTCACCTTCCTCGTTCTGTTCACCCAGCAGCGGGTGGTTGACCTGACCCGGCGCATCAACCCCGAAAAGCAGGGCAGCGTCTACGATTTCAAGTTTCAGAAAAAATGGCTGGCCAGCTGTGACGAGGCCGAGCGCCAGCGCATCGGTCAGGCCGCCTATTCCAGTTTTCTTGTGACCTCCCGGACTGCCATGGTTGTCTGGATCGTGATGGTGCTTGTCAACCTGTACCTGCCCATCGGTCCCCTGCCGGTGCTGGCCGCCCTGATCCCCTGGGGTGTGGGGCAGATCTCCTACCTGGTCGCCTGCCTGAAAATGGAGCGTTCCCAGGCTGCCCCCTCCAAAGAGTAATCTGAATCCCGCCGGACCAGCTTACCGCCGTCCGGCGTTTTTTTGTGCCCGTTCTTCTGCCGGGCAGGAAACTTTGTCCGGGCGGTTGAAACATTTGTGCAAAAACGGTACAATAAAGGTGCATATTAACGTTTTTGCAGGCTGCGGCAGCGGGATAAGACGGTTTTCGTCCTTCTGCTGCGGCCCCGTATTTCAGGAGGTCAATCCATGGAACACTACAATCCTCTGCTGCGCGGCAACAGTTCCAAAAAGTTCATCACCATCGGGGAGATCATGCTCCGCCTCACCCCGCCCAACTACGAGAAGATCCGCATGGCCAGCAACTTTGAGGCCAGCTACGGCGGCAGCGAGGCAAACATCGCCCTGGCCCTGGCCAACCTGGGCATCGACAGCACCTTCTTCAGCGTGGTGCCCAACAACAGTCTGGGCAAGAGCGCGGTGCGCTGGCTGCGCTCCAACGACGTCCACTGCACCCCCATGATCCTCTCCACTCCGGAGGAGACCCCCACCCACCGGCTGGGTACCTACTATCTGGAGACCGGCTACGGCATCCGTGCCAGCAAGGTCACCTACGACCGCAAGCACAGCGCCTTCACCGAGTACGACTACTCCACCGTGGATCTGGATGCCCTGCTGGACGGCTACGACTGGCTGCATCTGAGCGGCATCACCCCGGCGCTGGGTCCCAACTGCCGCCAGCTCATCACCGACAGCCTGAAGGTTGCCCAGGCCAAGGGCCTGACCATCAGCTTTGACGGCAACTTCCGCAGCGCCCTCTGGACCTGGGAGGAGGCCCGGGACTACTGCACCCAGTGCCTGCCCTACGTCAATGTACTGTTCGGCATCGAGCCCTATCACCTGTGGAAGGATGAGAACGACCACTCCAAGGGCGACTGGAAGGACGGCGTTCCCCTGCAGCCCAACTACGAGCAGGAGGACGAGGTCTTCCAGCATTTCATCGAGCGGTACCCCAACCTCACCTGCATTGCCCGCCACGTGCGGTATGCCCATTCCGGCTCCGAGAACAGCCTCAAGGCCTACATGTGGTACGAGGGCCACACCTTTGAGAGCAAGCTGTTCACTTTCAACATTCTCGACCGCGTAGGTGGCGGCGATGCTTTCGCCAGCGGCCTGATCTACGCCATGATGAACAACTACAAGCCCATGGACATGATCAACTTTGCGGTGGCCAGCAGCGCCATCAAGCACACCATCCACGGCGACGCCAACATCACCGACGACGCCAACTCCATCCGCGAGCTGATGAACATGAACTACGACATCAAGCGCTGAGTGTTTTTGGCCCGCCGGATTTTCAACAATTCCACAAAAAATGCCGCCCGCAGCGGGGAAGTTTCCCTGCCGCGGGCGGCGTTTTTCTATGGATTACAGCCGGATCACAGATCCATCCCGGCCCGCTTGAGGTTGCGCAGATCGGCGCTCTCCCGGAAATCCTCATAGTCCAGGGAGAGGGACGGGCTGTAATAGGGATCGTGAAGGATGTTGTCCCGGCCATGGCGGGCGTACAGGCGGGCACGCTCGGCGTCGAACCGGGCCTTTTTGACCGGGTCCTTTTCGTCGGAACCCCGGCTCTTGCTCTCATAGTGGCAGAGCTCGGCGTAGGGGGTCCAGACGATGCGCCAGCCTGCCTCCCGGATGCGCAGGCAGAAATCCACATCATTGAAGGCGACGGTGAATTCCTCGTCCAGGCCGTTCAGGGCATCGTAAACTTCCGCGCGGACCAGCAGACAGGCGGCCGTCACGGCGGAGTAGTCCTGCACCGTGGCCAGGCGGAACATATAGCCGCTGGCCCCCCGGCGATGATACTTGTGGCTGTGCCCCGCATAGCCCCCCAGCCCGGTGATGACCCCCGCATGCTGGATGGTGTCGTCGGGATAGTAGAGCATGGCCCCGCAGGCTGCCACCCCGGGCTGGATGGCCTCCCCCACCATCTCCCCCAGCCAGTCGTGGCTGAGGATCTCCACGTCGTTGTTCAGCAGCAGCAAAAGTTCTCCCTTTGCCGCCCTGCGCCCGAAGTTGTTGATGGCCGAGAAGTTGAACCCGCCCTGATACTGCACCACACGGCAGCCCTCATACCGCTGGGGCAGCGCCTTGTAGTAGTCGAAGGTGGCAGGGTCGGTGGAGTTGTTCTCGATGATGATGACCTCGAACCGGTCATAGTTGGTGCGGGCATAAAGGCTGTGCAGGCACTTTTCCAGGTCGTCGGTGTGGTCCTTGTTGGGGATGAGGATACTGACCAGGGGCAGCGGGTCGGGCAGCTCCCAGCGCACATGACAAAGGCCGGAGAATTTACCCTCCTCCACGCTGCCTTTCCGGCCGGTGGCGGCCAGATGGTTGGCCACTGCTTTCTGGGCCGCCTGCACCACGTAGGGCTTGGCCCCCGTGCCGCCGCTGGTGGATGCGGCATGCACCCGCCAGTAGTAGAGCACCTGGGGCAGATGCACCGGTGCGGCTTCCGGGTCCTCCCGCTGCATCTCGTCGATCATGCGCAGGAAGAGGTCGTGGTCCTGGGCGCCGTCACAGGCGGGGCGCTCGCCGCCCACCGCGTCGAACAGGGACTTTTCAAACACCGCCAGATGGCAGATATAGTTGCAGGCCATGAGGTATTCCGGGGCGTAGTCCGGCTTGAAGTGTCCCACCCAGGCATCCTTGGGTGTGCGGCGGAACAGCGCCGCGTCGCTGTACAAAAAACGGGGCTTTTCCCCCGCAGCCTCCCCCTGCGCGATGGCCCGGCCCATGGTGTAGACCGCATGGGGGGCCAGCTCGTCGTCGTGGTCGGCCAGGGCCAGATAAGGCCCGTCGGCCAGCTGGGCGGCGGCGTTGGTGTTGGCGGCGATCCCGGCATTGTCGATCTTGCGGTAGCGGATGCGGGGGTCGCTCTCGGCACGGCGGCGGACGATCTGCCCCACATAAGCATGGGCATCATCCGAGGCATCGGCCAGGCAGAGCTGCCACTTGCCGCAGGTCTGGGCCTGCACGCTGTTCAGAAAGCGCTCCAGATATTTGGGCGGGGTGTTGTACAGCGGCGTCAGGATGCAGATGACCGGGAACTCGGAGGTATCCTCCGCCCGCTGGGCCGCCAGGGCTTTCTGGGCGGGCAGATACCGCCCCCGACGGGGCAGCAGCCGCCGGGCCGCAAAGCCTGCCGCCCGCTGCAGCATGGCACCCGCCCCCTGCTCTTTGGTCAGGGTGCGTGCGTAGCCGAACAGTTCCCGCATACGTTTGAGCTTCAGGTTCATACCAATCCCTCTGTGGAAGAAAATTCCTGTTGGACCCCGTCAAAATAGCTGGCGGCGAAGGCCAGGGCCCCCATGGTGTAAAAGGGCGCTGCCGCGTTGAGGAAAATGCGCACCGTCACCGCCACCGACAGGGCCGTGGAGGCATCCATGCCCGCCCCGGCAATGAGCGTATCCGCCACGCTGCCCGCCGCGGCCACCGGCAGATAGCACAGCAGCAGCCCGATGCCGAACCGCACCGCATAGCCGAAGGTGCCGCGGGTCCTCTCCATGGACAATTTGATCGCCTGGGAGAGGGTCCGGGCCCGTCCGGTGAGCCAGCTGTATTCCAGCAGACTGAACCGATAGAGATACCACACCCGCACCAGCAGCATGCCCACCGAGACCGACAGGCTCAGGGTCATCTGGTTGGGGTCTGCCGTCTGGGAGAGCCCCGCCACCGCCACAGTGGCAAGCAGAGCCAGCAGCTCGATGCCCAGGGCGGGCAGGCCCAACAGCAGCGCCTGGCCGCAGGTACGGAGAGTCTTGACCCCGCACAGCAGCAGCCCGGGACGGGGCTTCCCGCCGCAGAGGGCCTCCAGGCAGGCGCGGTACAGCCCCAGCACCAGCACGGGATAGAGCAAAAAGCTCAGTCCCAGTCTGGGTGCCGTGGGCAGCAGATAGATCATCTGATTGAGGATACCCACACCCACTCCCAGCAGGGCCAGGGGCACAAACTGACGGCGGTAGGTCGTCCAGGCACAGCCCAGAAGCGCCTCCACTCTGGCGGAGGGAACCCGGTTTTTGTTGGGGGTATCGTTTTGCGGCATGGCCCTGTTCTCCTTTGTCTCGGGAGGTTGGACGGTACAGCGGCTTATTTCAGGCCGAAGTTTTCATACAGATTGTTGAAATGCGGATTATAATACGGATCGTAATTATCAATCCACTGGCGGTACTTGTTGTAGAAGGCGGCCTTCTCCCGCTCGTAGCGGCGTGCGTTCTCCTCGGTGGTGTCCAGGCCCCGGCTCTTGCTCTCGTAGTGGTAGGCCTCGGCCCGGGGGGTGTAGACATTCAAAAGCCCCCGCTTCCACAGCTTGAGGCAGTAGTCCACATCGTTGTAGGCCACGGCGAAGTCCTTCTCATCCAGCCCGCCCATCTGGCGGTAGAGGCAGGCCCGGGTCATGAGACAGGCCCCGGTGACCGCCATATAGTTCTGGGTGGTGACCAGCCGGTAGAGGTCCCCCACCGCCTTGCGGGGGTAGCTCTTGTGGCTGTGACCGGCGCTGCCGTTGATGCCCATGAGCACCCCTGCGTGCTGGATGGTATCGTCGGGGTAGTAGAGCTTGGCCCCCACGGCGCCCACATCCGCCCGCTGGGCGTAGCTGAGCAGTTCCCGCACGAAATCGTGGGAGAGGATCTCAATGTCATTGTTGAGCAGCAGCAGGTATTCGCCGCTGGCATACCGGGCGCCGAAGTTGTTGATGGCCGAGAAGTTGAACCCGCCGTGGTAGCGCACCACCTTGCAGCGGGGCATGGCAGGGTCGGCCAGGATCTTGTCATAATAGGCAAAGGTCGCCGGGTCGGTGGAGTTGTTCTCGATGACCAGCACCTCAAAATTGTCATAGCCCGCGTTTTTGTAGAGACTGCGCAGGCAGCGGTCCAGGTCGTCGATGTGGTCCTTGTTGGGGATCAGCACGCTGACCAGCGGGCGGCCGTTGAGCTCATACCGCACCTGGAAAGCCCCCGGTGCCCCCGGCGCCGGCATGGCCTTGCCCCGCAGCCCCAGGCGGGCCAGCTGGGCGTCCACTGCCCGGACGCCCGCCTCCACGGCATAGGGTTTGGCCTCCATGCCCGCGGCCGTCGATCCGGCATGGCCCCGCCAGACATACAGCACCTGTTTGATGTGCACGATCTTTTTGGCCCGCTCGGTCAGGCGGAGGAACAGCTCGTCATCCTGGGCGCCGTCGACCTCGCTGTACTCGGCGGCCCCCACCCGATCCAGCAGTTTCCGGGTAAAGACCGCCAGATGGGTGATATAATTGCAGCCCCGCAGATAGTCGGGGGCAAAGTCCGGCTTGAAGTGGTAGCCTCCCAGCTTTTTCAGGTCCGCCGAGAGAACGATCTCGTCGGAGTAGACAAAGTCGGCCCCCTCGTTGAGGGCCTTGGCACACTCATACAGGGCATTGGGGTAGAGCAGGTCGTCGTGGTCCAGCAGGGCCACCGCCTCCCCCGTGGCAGCGGCAAACCCCGCCGTGGTGTTGGCTGCGATCCCGCCGTTGTCGATCTTCTGATAGAGGATGCGGCTGTCCTGTGCGGCCAGACGGCGGGCCAGCTGTCCGGGCTGAGGATGGGCTTCATCGGAGGCATCCACCAGCACCAGCTGCCAGTTGCGGTAGGTCTGGCGCCGGACGCTTTTCACCATCTGCCGGAAAAAGGGCATGGGGGTATTGTACACCGGCACCACCACCGAGATGCAGGGCCCCTGCAGGTTTTCGGCCCGCTGGGCGCGGAGGGTGCGGCGCAGAGGGATATCGGCCCGGTGACGCCAGCCGTCATGATGGAAGGCCAGTCCCACCCGGAAAGTCACATCCCGCCAGAGCTGCTCCAGGCCCTGCTGCTGCAGGGTGCGGAGGCTGCGGGCGGCCAGGTCCTTGAGATGCGCCGGGTCCATCAGGCGTTTGGCCATGCCCCCCACGCTGTCCGGTGCGGCGACGTCGGCCGGGCGGTTTTGATCCTGCGGATTCTGCTGCATAAAAACTCCTGCATTCTATACTGTGGGCGTCCCGCCAAAAGGGCGAAGCCGCCACCACGCTCCGGATGGAGCGCGGGCAGACTTCGCCCCTGGGACATACCCTTTTGCACCCGACCGGCACGGTCGGGTACAGGCAAACATCGGATGGGGCAGCGTTATTCCGGCTTTTCCGCCTGCATGCTGTCCTGCTTTTTGAAATGGCGGTACTCCTCCGCGATGGGTCCGGTGGGACCGTTGCGGCGCAGATGGCCGTGATCCAGCCAGGCAACCTTGTTGCACATGCGCTCGATCTGCTCAATGGAGTGGCTGACCAGAATGACGGTGGTACCGCCGCTCATCAGTTCGGCCATGCGCTTTTCGCATTTCTGCTGGAAGAGAAAATCGCCTACCGACAGAATTTCGTCGGCAATGAGGATATCCGGCTTGGTCATGGTGGCGATGGCAAAGGCCAGACGGGCCACCATGCCACTGGAATAGTTTTTCAGGGGCACATCCAGAAAGTCTTTCAGCTCGCTGAAGTCCACAATCTCGTCAAACTTGGAGCGGATGTACTTGGGGGTATAGCCCAGCACCGTGCCGTTGAGGAAGATGTTTTCCCGGGCGGTGAGGTCCATGTCGAAGCCGGCGCCCAGCTCGATGAGGGGGGCGATGGTACCACGCACCTTCACCTTGCCGGAGGAGGGCTTGTACACGCCGGAAATGATCTTGAGCAGGGTGGATTTGCCGCTGCCGTTCAGGCCGATAAGGCCGTAGAAATCCCCCGGCATGATGTCGAAGGTGACATCCTTGAGGGCAAAGAACTCGTCAAAACGGATGCCGCCGTGGGTGAGAGCGATAAAATATTCCTTCAGGCTCTCATGCTTTTCCTTGGCAAGGTTGAAGCGCATGGAGACATTTTCAATGGAGATGATGGGAGTTTTGCTGTCCATGGTGCGCCCTCCTTACATATACAGGACAAACTTGTCCTGGTTGGCCTTGAACACCCACAGCCCCAGCGTCATGCTGAGGGCGGCGCACAGAAAGTCGATGAGCAGCATATTGGGGGTCAGGCCCTCGCCCCACATGACACAGCTGCGGAAGGAGGTGATATACCAATAAATAGGGTTGAGGTTGATGGCATACTGGACCCAGGCAATGCCCATCTGGGTGGGGTCATAGAAGATGGCGCTGGCGTAGACCAGCAGGGTGCAGAAAACCTCCCAGATATGCATGATATCCCGCACAAAGACATACAGGGCCGACAGCAGCAGCCCGATGCCCAGGCTGAAGAAGAACAGCATGATGAGGGGATAGAATGCCAGCAGTGCCGTGGACAGGGACAGGGGCGCCCGGGTGATGAGCACCACAATGAGCAGTGCCACAAAGCTGAACAGGCAGTTGACCAGGGCGAAGCAGGTCTTTTCCAGCGGGAATACATACTTGGGGATGTAGACCTTGCGCAGGAGAGGGGCGTTTTTGAGAACGCTCTCCATGGCCATGGTGGTGGACTCCCGGAAGAAGTTGAACATCAGCTGGCCGATGATGAGAAAGACCGCGAAGTTTTCAATGCCCTGGCCCCGGCTGTTGAACAGCGAGCCGAACACCGCCCACATGACCAGGCAGGTCAGCAGGGGATTGAGCACACTCCAGGCCACACCCAGCACGCTGCGCCGGTATTTGAGCTTGAAATCCCGGGAGATCAGGTTCTGCAGCAGATAGCGGTAGCGCCAGAAGCCGACAAAATAGTTCTTGATGGTACGCAAAAAGGTTCCGCCTTTCGGGTTTGTTGTGGATGGGGTGAGGAAACACCCGGATCAGTACTTGGCAAACCAGGCAAAATCCTGTGCGGCAAAGGGCTCATGCTGCTTGTCCTTGGCGCTGGTCTTGTGCTCGCAGCCGCAGTCGGGCCACTGCACAGCCACGGTGGGATCGTCGTAGGGGATGCCGCCCTCGGAGGTGGGATCGTAGACATCGGTGCACTTGTAGGTGAACTCGGCCACATCGGACAGGACCAGGAAACCATGGGCAAAGCCTTCCGGGATATAGAACATCCGCTTGTTGTCCGCCGAGAGGGTCACGCCCACCCATTTGCCGAAGGTGGCGCTGCCCGGACGGCAGTCAACGGCCACATCGTACACCTCGCCCAGGGTAACGCGGACCAGCTTGCCCTGGGTGTGATTCTTCTGAAAATGCAGGCCGCGCAGCACGCCCTTGGTGGAGCGGCTCTGGTTGTCCTGCACAAAGTTGCGGTCAATGCCCGCTGCGGCGAACTCGTCCGCCTGATACGTCTCCATAAAGTAACCGCGGTCATCGCCGTAGACAGTCGGCTCGATGATGACGACGCCGGGGATCTCGGTCTGGATAAAATTGAACTTGCCCATTTTTCGCAACTCCTCTGTACATAATTCAGTCCGGCATGGCCGGGCATACTTCTACTCATACAGTGATATTCTACTCTGTTTTGTCCCTCTGTGCAAGCACAAGGCCCCTGTCTGCAAACAGGTTGTAATCATTGTAAGCGTTTTTGTTTCCCCGGGTTCTGCGTTTTTTTGCACTTTATTTCCATCCCGGGGTATCAGCCTCCCGCCCGGGCCTGTTCCATTTCCGGCAACATTCGATTCACCGTCACTTTTCATTTGCATTTCCGAATTTCCTATGGATATCCGCTGCATAATAAACAGGACAAACTTTTTTTGCGCCGGGTGTAACACCTTGGGGATTTCGCCGTCATTACAGGCAGCGGGTTTCCGTGGCCGCCTGTGTACGTCTTGTGCAAACACTTTTGCCATGATACAATAGGCAGGAATCTGTACTGCATCCCCGGTTTTGGAAGTGAGGTGTCCGCCGTGTCCCTGTCCGCTCCCGATCTGCGCCAGGCCAAACGTGAGGCCCGGCGGGCCGCCAGGATGCGGCTGCGCAGCCTCTCCCCCGAAGCCCTGAGCACTGCGGGGCGGGAAATCGCCGCCGCTCTCTTTGCACGCCCCGACTGGCACGCTGCCGACACGGTGTTCTGCTTTGTGTCGATGCCCAGCGAGCCGGACACCCTGCCCATTCTGTGCGCCGCCTTGAAGGAAGGCAAACGGCTCTGCGTCCCCCGGATGCTGGGTGATGGGCAGATGGAGCTTGTGTGCATTTCCTCTCTCGATGGCCTGCGCCCCAATGCCATGGGCATCCGGGAGCCGGCAGGCGGGCAGGTACTTGCCCCGGAAACGCTGGGGCCCCGCTCCCTGGCCGTGGTCCCCTGTCTGGCTGTGAGCCGGGACGGGGTGCGCCTGGGCCGGGGCGGCGGTTACTACGACCGCTTCCTGGCCGGGTTCGAGGGACAGGCTGTCCTGATCTGTCCCCGGAGGCTGGTTTTCGACACGCTGCCCGCTGACCCCTGGGACACCCGCTTTGCCACAGCCGACATTCTCACCGGAGGCCCTTCCCCATTGCCGCAAGACGGGGTTTCCCCCGCATTTTGAAAGGAGAAAACCACATGAAAAAACTGCTTGCTCTGCTCTGCGCCGCCGCCATGGCTTTTGCCGTTGCGGGATGCAACACCACGCCGTCCGACTCCCTTTCCCAGGATAGCTCTACCTCCGAGTCCTCCTCCCAGTCCACCCCTGAGTCCGACCCCACTGTGGGCGACGACACCGTGGACCCCGGCGAGGAAGGCACCGTCAGCGAGGGTGAGGCAGTCCAGCCCGCCGAGGCCGACGCCGAACTCTCCGCCCTGGTGGACAGCATCTACGCCATTGCCGACCCCGGCATCATGGTGGAGACCCGGGCCGTTGACCCCGGCGACGCTTCCTGGCTGCCCTACTACACCGGCCTGACCGACGGTTCCGACATTGACGCCGCCGTGGCCTCCGAGGCTATGATCGGCAGCCAGGCATACAGCCTGGTCCTGGTCCGGGTCAAAGACGGGGTAGACACCACCGAGTTTGCCAACAAGATGGCCGCCGCCATCGACCCCGCCAAGTGGGTCTGCGCCCAGGCCGATGACATCCAGGTGGGTGCCGCCGGCAATATTGCCATGCTCATCATGCTGGACAGCCAGCTGGATGCCTCCGCCCCCGCCATTGCGGACGCCTTCGTCACCGCTTCCGGTGTGGACGGCGCCAGCTGCTGGGTGCCCGAGACCATCGGCGAGGCCGGCCACAGCCTCCAGTAATCCGTATTCCATCCTGTCCGGTTTGCGCCGGGCAGAGGGCCCGCCCCCCGCCGGATTTCCGGTGGGGCGCGGGCCCTTCTTGCTGCCTTGCGGACGTTCCACCCCGCCTGCTCCGTGCGGCAGTCAGACAGGACCTTCTTCTCCTGCCCCGCCTTTCAGCAAAAAGAAACACCCCCGGAAGGGCGAGAAACCTTCCGGGGGCGTTTGCTGTGTAATGTGCTTTTGAGGATAAACTCAGGGATTACTGAGCGGTCTTGATGGCGCGGATCTCCTTGATCAGCTCGGGAACGACCTTGAACAGGTCACCCACAATGCCGTAGGTGGCAACGTCGAAGATGGGCGCGCCCTCGTTTTTGTTGACGGCAATGATGGTGTCGGAGTCCTGCATACCGGCCACATGCTGGATGGCGCCGGAGATGCCCAGAGCAACGTAGATGCGGGGATGGACGGTCTTGCCGGTCTGTCCGACCTGATGGTCGGCAGACAGCCAGCCTGCATCGGTAACGGCACGGGAAGCGCCCACGACGCCGCCCAGAACACCGGCCAGCTCCTCGGCCAGGGCGATGCCCTTGTCCACATCGGAGCTGATGCCACGGCCGACGGAAACGACCACATCGGCACCGATCAGGTCGACCATCTTCTTGGCGCTCTTC
>JAHZHS010000002.1:51635-52047 GCA_019420135.1 Oscillospiraceae bacterium
CAGGTTGGTGTTCTCCTCGAACTTGGTGTTGTCCACGTCGATGTTGGAGGTGGTACGCAGGAACTCCTTGTACTTCTCCACATTGACATCCAGGTGGGTGCAGTCGGCGGTCAGGCCGGTGTGCAGACGGGCTGCGCAGCGGGGGCCCAGATCGCGGCCCAGGTTGGTGGCGCCGATCAGAACGATCTCGGGCTTCTTCTCCTGAACCAGGTCGCACAGGACCTTGGCATAGCCGTCGGTGGTGTAGTCCTTCAGCAGGGGGCTGTCGATGTAGTAGACGCGGTCGGCACCGTAGCCGCCCAGAGCCTTGACGTAATCCTCATTGAGCTCGCTGCCCATGACAACGCCGCACAGCTCAACGCCCAGGTCGTTGGCCAGCTTGCGGCCTTCGCTCAGCAGCTGATAGCTGATG